>DATNPP010000521.1:0-12218 GCA_036703175.1 Oscillatoriaceae cyanobacterium | reverse complement strand
CAATCCTAAGCAAATTTTGAAATAACATTAACCAGCCCTTTACCGAATGGGCCGGCGATCGCGTCGATAGAGACTTCAGCCCTGTGACTAGGATGGAGACGACCATGGCGATCGCGAACTTCTCGCCAAGCAGCTCGACGACTTTCCACGCGCTCGATCTGCCGCCGCTGCAACCGCCCGTTCAGGCGCCTGCACAAGCCCCGGCCGTGCCGATGCCGGTCGCCCAGGTGGCGGTGCCCCCCGGGCTGACCCCGCAATCGCCCGCTGCCGGGTTGCCGTCGCTCGGCACGCCGACCATGCCGGCGCCTGCCAACACGCTGCAAATCGGCGATCAGTACTTCAGCAACGTCCGGGCGCTCGCGCCGGGCATGTCGCCCCAGCAGGCCGCCCAGCTCACCGCGGCCGACGGCATCGACGAGATCTACTTCACGGACGACACGGGCCAGCACTACGTCGCCTATCAGCAGCAAGGGCACTTCTCGGACGTCCGCGTGGGCTACATGGGCCGCTTCAACGGCCGCAAGATCACGGTCGACGCGGTCGACGACGAGAACAACACCTTCGGCGAGGGCGTCCAGGCCGTCTTCACCTGGGCCAAGAACCTCTTCAACGGCTCGTTCGGCAGCGTGGCGAACAACACCGCCACCGGCCTCATCACCACCGGCGCCGGCACGCTGATGGCGGCCGCAGCGCTCAAGAACGGCGTCCAGGCGGGGGCCCCGCTGATTCAGAAGGGCTTCCTCACGACGATCGGCGGCGCAGCGCGCGGCGCGATGGAGAGCCTGTTCAACACCACGGCGATCGCGGTGCTCTTCATCGGCACGGGCCTCGGCGCCGCGGCCCTCGTGAGCGGCGTGCGCGCCAAGATGACCAAGGTGGACTACGCGCCGCTCGACATGGTCATCGGCAACTACTGATCCGCCACGCGCCGCATTCCTCGCGGCCGGCAATCCCTACGGGGATCGCCGGCCGTTTGCTTGCGAACGCGCCCATGGCGAAGCGTTTACATGTCTTGACATTGTAACGGTCTAGTATAAAATACTTAAAATACGTCGTCGGGTCACTCCCTTTTCGGGGTGCCCATGGCCGCATGCTTCGTCTCGCCTTGGTCGCAGAGGGGTCGCCACGCCGTGTCGCTTCACCTTGAACTGCAGAACGAACTGAACAAGCTCGAGCTCAGCGCCCAAAAAGCGCCCGGCTCGGCCGCTTGGCCGGATCTGCTGGCCTCGCTCAGCCAGCGCTTCGAGAACCTCGACGAGCGCGAGCAGGGCTTGCTGCGGCGATTGGAGCAATGCCAATCGGAGCGCGCCGAAGCCGAGACGGCCGTCGAGGCGGCGCGGCACACCAAGGGCAACTTCCTCGCCACCATGAGCCACGAGCTGCGCACGCCGCTGAACGGCATTCTGGGCATGTGCGATCTGATCCTCAGCACCGATCTGTCCCAGCAACAGCGCGAGTACGCGGAAGTCGCCCACCGTTCGGCGCTGCTGCTGCTCGGTCTGGTCGACGAGGTGCTCGAGTTTCCGCGCCTCGAAGCCGGCAAGGTCGTCATCGAGCCGACGCCGTTCGACCTGCGCGCCACGATCGAAGGCCTGGCCGATATGCTCGCCTCGCGCGCCCACGAGAAGGGCCTCGAGTTCGCCAGTCTGATCTATCGCGAGGTGCCGGATCGCGCCCTCGGCGATCCGATTCGTCTGCGCCAGGTGATTCTGCACCTCGCGAGCAACGCCATCAAGTTCACCCACACGGGCGAGGTGCTGATTCGCACCAAGGCCGTCGAGCAATCGGGAGACAACTTCCGGCTGGTCGTGGAGGTGACGGACACCGGCTGCGGCGTGCCGGCCGGCGAGCGCGAGCGCATCTTCGAGCCTTTTACGCAGGGCGACGAGTCGTCCACGCGGCGCTTCGGCGGCATCGGATTGGGCCTTGCGACCTCGCGCCGACTGGTGAAGCTCATGAACGGCACGATCGGCGTCGAGAGCACCCCCGGCAAGGGCAGCACCTTCTGGTTCAGCATCCCCATGCAGCGCGTCGGGGCGGTGCCGCAAGCCAAGGCCCCGAGCGCGAATCTGGTCGGCCGGCGCGTGCTCGTCGTCGATCACAACGTCGCGAACCTCACGAGCCTGCACCACCAGCTGAGCCACTGGGGCCTGTTGAGCCTGGCCGCGAGCGACGGCCAGAAGGCGCTCGAGTTGCTCAACGAGGCCAAGCGCCGCAGCAAGCCCTTCGACCTGGTGCTCGTCGAGCTGATGATGCCGTTCATGAACGGCATCGAGCTGGGCCGCGCGATTCAATCCGACGCCCAGCTCGCGGACGTGCCGATGATCCTGCTGGCCTCCAAGGGCTTCGAGGAGAACGCCGACGAGGTCCGCGCGGCGGGCTTCGTCGCGAGCCTGACGCGGCCCTTTCAGGGCGCCCACCTCGGCGAGTGCATCGCGAACGTGCTCGACACGCCCGGCAACACCGAGCCCGGCACCACGCCCACGCCCGCGAGCCGATCGTCCGCGGAGCCGCCGCGGCTGCTGGTCGTCGAGGACAACGCCGTGAATCAAAAAGTCGCGCTGAACATGCTCCGCAAGCTCGGCTTTCAGGCGGATCTCGCGCCGGACGGTCGCGAGGCCCTGCAAGCCGTGCAGAGCGCCCACTACGACGCCGTGCTCATGGATTGCCAGATGCCCGTGATGGACGGCTTCAAGGCCACGCAGGAAATTCGGCGCGGCGAGGCGCCGGGCCAGCACCTGCCGATCATCGCGCTCACGGCCTACGTGGGCGATGGCGCGCGCGAGCTCTGCCTCGAAGCCGGCATGGACGACTACCTCACCAAGCCCCTCAATCCGACCGAGCTGCAATCCGCGCTGGCGCGCTGGCTGACGCGCGGCATGCCGGCGAGCGTCGCGGCGCCTCCAAAGCCCGTACCGGCGCCCGCGCCGCCGCCCGTCGAGGTGCCCGTGGCGATCGCCGAGGCGCCGGTGGCGCCGCCTCCGGCCGTGATCGAGGACGACTGCCTCGATATGGAGGCGATCGCGGGCTTGCGCGAGCTTCAACAAGACGGCGAGCCGGACATCGTGCTGGAGCTGGCCGAGGTGTTCTTCGACGAGGCGCCGCGCTCGATTCAGACGATGCACGCCGCGCTCTCGAAACAAGACGCCCCCACCGTCACGCGCGCGGCCCACACGCTCAAGGGCTGCGCGAGCAACATCGGCGCGAGGCCCCTGGCGAAGCGCTGCGAGGCGCTCGAGCGCGCGGCGGGCGAAGGCGAGCTGGCCGAAGGCGGCCAGCGCGTGTTCGAAATCGAGCAGGAGTTCAGTCGAGTCAAGTCCGCCTTGCAGGCGATCGCCCAAGGCGCAACCAAGGAGGGATAACGTGCCAAACACCGCCCACGTTCTGGTGGCGGAGGATTCCGCCCTGAACCGCAAGCTGGTCGGCAGCATTCTCGAAAAGCTGGGCTGCCAGGTCGACATGGCGGCGGACGGCAACGAGGCCGTCCAGGCCGTCGCCGCGCGTCCGTACGCCATGGTGCTGATGGACTGCCAGATGCCCGTGATGGACGGCTTCGAGGCCGCGCGGGCGATTCGGCAAAAAGAGAAAGCCGGCCGGCTGCCGATCATCGCCCTCACCGGAACCGACTCCGAGGGCGAGCGTCAGAAGTGCCTCGACGCCGGCATGGACGACTTTTTGACCAAGCCGATCACGCTCGACGGTCTCCGTGTCGCGATCGAGCGCTGGGTGCCGGCTTCCGCCGGCGGGGCATGAGCGGGAAAGGCAGGCCAACATGCGCATCCTGATCGCCGAAGACGACACCGTCTCTCGCTTGATCCTCCAGAAATGCGTCGTCAAACTCGGCCACGACTGTGTCGTGGCCAAAGACGGCGACGAAGCGTGGGCCAAGTGCCAGACCGAGCAGGTCGACGTGGTGATCAGCGACTGGATGATGCCGGGCCTGGACGGGCCCGAGCTCTGCCGGCGCATTCGCAAGCAGGAGAGCGATCAGGACCGTTACGTCTACATCATTTTGCTCACCTCGCTCGAAGGCCGCCAGCACTTTCTCGGCGGCATGCAGGCCGGCGCGGATGATTACCTGCTCAAACCGATGGACAAGGAAGACTTGCAGGTGCGCCTGGTCTCGGCCGAGCGCGTGACGAGCCTGCACCGGCATCTGGCCGATCAAAAGGCCGAGCTCGAGCGCCTCAACGCGCAGCTCTACGAGGAGGGGCGCACGGACGCCCTCACGCGGCTCCGCAACCGGCTGAGCATGCAAGAGGACCTGCGCAATCTGCATGACCAGAGCCGCCGCTACGGGCGCGGCTATGCCGCGGCGCTGTGCGACATCGATCGCTACAAGATCTACAACGACCGCTACGGTCACCAGGCGGGCGACGACGTGCTGCGCAAGGTGGCCCACAGCCTGGCGACCGTGAGCCGCGCGTCGGACACCGTCTACCGCTACGGCGGCGAGGAGTTCCTCGTGCTGTTGCCCGAGCAGGACCTCGCGACGGCCGGCCGCGCCATGCAGCGGCTCAGCCAGGCCGTGGCCGAGCTGTGCATTCCGCACGAGGGCAGCGAGAAGGGCATCGTGACGATCAGCGTGGGCGTCGCGGCGTTGCAGCCGCGCGAGCCCAAGTCGATCGATGCGCTGATCAAGGAGGCGGACCTCGCCCTGTATCACGCCAAGGAGAGCGGCCGCAACTGCGTGGTGCTGCACCACGAGGGCCAGAACGCGCTGTATCAGGTGACGACGGAGCGCGCCGGCGTCTGATTTCCGTTTGAAACGCCGCGCGGGGTCCCAGGCAAGCCTGGGACCCCGCACGGGCGTTTCAGCGTCCGAATGAGCAGAAGAACGCCGAAAAAAAAACGGGCGGCCTCGTTGGCCGCCCGCGTGACGCCGCCCCCTTTAGCGAACGGCCGTCGCCTCGTGGGCCCCTTGCTTCAATCGGGCCGTCTTGAGGTAATCTCCGATGAAGGCGCGCTTCGTCAAGCCGTAGTCCGTCACGGCCAGAATCACCAGCTCCTCGCTGCCCGAGTTCTGCGTCTGATGGAAGCACCAGCGCGGCACGAAGACCGTGTCGCCGACCGTGACCGGCACGACGGCGTCGTTCACGAGCACGCGCCCTTGCCCCGCGAGAATGCAGAAGATCGACTCGTGCGCGTGGCGATGCTTCTCATTGACCTTGCCCGGCGGAATGCGCACCGTGCGGACATCGAAGACCTCGGGCTCGAAAGGCACGCGCTCGACCGTGAAATCGATGTTCAGCTCGTCGCGGTGGTTCTCGTAGAGCCGCGGGCTCGTCTTGCCGGCGGGATGCAGCAGGCTCGTCGGATCCGGCAACGCGGGGCACAACGACTGGCGCGCCTGGATGTTGTCCATCAGGCTCTGCACGCGCCGGCGCTGAATGGCCTCGTAGACCGCGCTGAAGAACTGATCGCGCAGATCGAGCGCGTGGGTCATGGCGCGGCGGCAGGTGTTGTACCAGTCCGGCTCGTCCGAGTACGAGGCCATCATCTCCTCGAGCGTGGCGGCATGCTCGTCGTCGCACTCGATGTGGATCTTGAAGAAGGTCAGATGCTGCTCCGGAATCTCCGCCCGGCGCAAGCCCGTGAGGAAGATCGCGTAGAGATCCGCGACGACGGCCTCGGTGCCCAACGACAAGAAGGCGCTGCCCGCACACGGCGAGGACTGGACGCAGAAGTCCAGATACTCCTTGGCGAACAGCTCCGCGAAGGGCTCGGGCTTGATCGCCTCGACCGCCAGGCCCAAGCCGTCGCGCAGAAAGTTCCGGAAGATCTCGGCGTGGCGCTTCTCGGGCTCGAGTGCGCCGCCTTCCTCCCAGAGGTTCTCGGACAGCTTCGAGCGGAAGAAGTCGTTTTCGCAGCGGGTCATCAGCGCCGAGAGATAGCGCGTGAAGTGGCGCGAGTACTGGTAGTACTGCGCGAAGACGTAACGGAAGTCCTCGAAGAGCAACTGGCCGCCCGTGCACGCCTTCAACAGGGGGTTCTGCCAAATGCGGTGCGCCTTGCAAAGCGCACGCAGCTTCGGCAGGCCCGTCTCCGGCGTCTCCGACTTGCGCAAGCGCACACGCGCCGCGCCATCGTCGGCGATCGGAACCGTGGCTTGGAGCTCGGGCGCGGGTGCGGTCGTTTGGACTTCTGGCATGAATGCACCTCCATACTGGGGAACGCGACGGAGCATTCGGCAAACTCGGCGCCTCGTGGGCGCTTAGGGCTTCATCGACCCAAGGGATTTGACACGAATGCGATTTGATTGTAAAGATGTTCATACCTCATAAAACTTTACGGGTCAATCGGTCAAAACATCCAAGGTGTTACAAAACGCAACACTCCCGAGCCACCCGCTGGCCGCTCCGGAGTGAACAGGAGGAGGCCCCATGCAGATCGGAACGCTGATCAGCCAGCACAAGCACATGTTGAAGATCGTCGACCGCATCACGGGCCTGCGCCCTGAAAAGGACGCGCCGGCGATCGCCGACGCGCTCGCCGAGCTGAAACAGTGCCTGCTGGCCCACCTCGAGACCGAGGATCGTTTCCTCTATCCGGCGCTGCGCCACTACGGCGATCGCCCGGAGGCGCCCATCGGGCTCAAGACCAACATCAAGAAGTTCTTCGACGAGATGGAGGCCATCAAGCCGGGGGCGCTCTCCTTTCTGGACACCTGGACCGCGCCGGCCATCACGGCGCAGCCCGCGGTGTTCCGCGAGGCGTTCGCCGGCATCGCCGACGCGCTGGCCCAGCGGATCGCCCGCGAAGAATCCCGGCTCTATCCGCACTACACCACCATGCAGGCCGCGTCGTCTCCGGCGGCCATGGCGAGCGCGTCGGCGACCATCCGCGAGCAATCGGCCTCCGAAGACGCTCCCAGCCTCGAGAGCGTGCGTCAGCGCGGCGGCTCGGGCGGCTCGGGGGGGCCTGCGCCCGCCCTGCTGCTCCAAACGCTGTGTTGGGGAGCGACGGCCGGCGTCGTGATCGCCGGTGCGCTGGCCGGCACCGCCCTCGGGACCAGCGGCGCCGGTGGCCCCGTCTGGCTCGAAGCGCTGCTGGGGCTCGCGGTACTGGCGACCGCCGTCGTCTCCGCGCTGGGCGCGTTGCAGGCCCGCCGCATGGCGCAAGGGCAGGCCGCCATTCACGCGACGATCGCCCGATTGGGCGCCGGCGAGTGGCGCCCGAGCCCGGCCGAAGGCAATGCTCCGGGCGTCGTGGAGGCCCTGCTCACGATGCGCCGCCAGCTCTCGTCCGTGCTCTCGACCGTGCGGGCCTCCGCCGAGCAGGTCAGCGCGTATGCGAGCACGATCTCGCAAGAGACGAACCGCTTCGCGATGGCGGCTTCGCTGCAGGCGCAGGAGACCGAGGCCGCCGCGGGGATCATGGAAGACCTCGTGACGGCCATGCACCAGGTCGCGCGCAACGCCGACAGCCTCGCGTCCGGCATGGACGAGACCTGCGCCTCGGTGGCCGAGATGGTCGCGAGCATCGAGCAGGTCGGCTCGCACGTGGCCGAGGCCTATCACCGCGAGACGGATGCGGCCCAGGTGGCGGCCGGCGGCCAGCGCATGGTCGCCGACACGATCGCGGGCATGGCGCGCATCGAAAACGCCATGAGCGAGTTGCTCGCGATCATCGAAGAGCTCAGCCAGAGCTCGGAAGAGATCGGCGCGATCACGAGCTTGATCGACGACCTGGCGGATCAGACGAATTTGCTGGCCCTCAACGCCACGATCGAGGCGGCGCGCGCCGGCGAGCACGGCCGCGGCTTCGCGGTGGTCGCGCAGGAGGTCAAGCGCCTGGCCGACGGCTCGGCGCGCGCCACCCACGACATCGCGCTGCGGCTGCAAGGCATCCAGCGCAACACCAAGCGCCTGGTCACCTCGACGCGCCAGGGCGAGCAAGCCGTCCAGGAAGGCGTCCAGCTCGCCGAGGCCGCCGGGCGCGCGCTGCAGGAGATCGTCACCGCGGTCAAGGAGTCCGCGGCGTTGATGCAGCAGATCGCGACGGCGACCGAGGAGCAACGCATCGCCTCGGAGCAAATCACCACCCGCGTCGAGTCGATGACGCACATGACCAAGCGCGTGAGCAAGGCGACCGCCGAGCAACGGCGCGGCAGCGAGCAGGTCGTCACGGCGATCGAGACGATCAACGCGGCCTCCCGCGAGAGCGCCCACACCACCGAGGCCATGGCGCAATCGGCCGAGCGCTTCGCGGCACTCTGCCAGAGCCTGATCGCGAGCTTGGCCTACTTCCGCCTGAAGCCGGGCGCCGAGCTCGTCAAGCACGTGCCGGTCCAGGGGGCGTCGCAGGAGGCTTCTTCATGCGTGTGAACCTCGCCCTGCCGCTTTGCACGGCGGGCTCGCTCGCGAGCCTGCTGCTGCTCGGCTGGCTCGGCTTAGCGCAATCGCACGCCGACGGCGTGCGCCGTCACGAGCTGAGCGCGCTCGCGCTCGCCCGGCCGTCCGCCCCTGCGCTGCAGCACCGCCTGGCGCGCTTGGCGGCGGACGACGGTCTCGGCACGCGCGAGAAGGTCCTGTGGCTCGCGCTTCTGTTGGGCGTGAGCACGAGCGCCGCGGGCGCGTGGCTGTTCTGGGCCGGCGGCCGCGGCACAACGGGCACGCGCGCGTCGAACGGCTCGGCCTTCTCGGCGCAGCAACGCCAGGCCTGCGAAGCGCTCGCCGCCAACGCGCAGCACCTGACGAGCCAGCTCGAGTTCCATCTGAACAGCAGCCGCGAGCTGATCGCCGAGGTCGCGCTCGCCGGCCGCTCGCAAAAGCTCGCCGCCGAGGAAACGCGCGCGAGCCTCGCCGAGATGGCCGAGAACGTGCAGCAGATCTCGGGCAACACCGAGGCGCTCTCGGATGCCGGAGACGACGCCTCCGCGAGCATCACCGAGCTGTCGGCGAGCTTGCAGCAGGTCTCGGCCCATCTGCAGGTCGTCAGCCGAAACGCCGTCGTCATGACCAACCAGGCGACCGAAGGCGGCCAGGCGGTCGAACAGTCGCGGGCCGGGCTCGAGGAGATCGG
Source organism: Oscillatoriaceae cyanobacterium (assembly GCA_036703175.1). GTDB lineage: Bacteria > Cyanobacteriota > Sericytochromatia > S15B-MN24 > JAQBPE01 > DATNPP01. The sequence continues at coordinate 3,194 of DATNPP010000521.1, read as the reverse complement.
CCAGGCCATCTTCGAGGTGCACCACGTCATGGAAGGCCTCGGCCGCAGCAGCGAGCGCATCGGCGACATCGTGCGCGTGATCGAGGGCATCGCGGATCAGACCAACATGCTCGCGCTCAACGCGGCGATCGAGGCGGCGCGCGCCGGCGAGTCCGGACGCGGCTTCGCGGTGGTCGCCGAGGAGGTGCGCAAGCTTGCCGAGCGCAGCGCGAAAGCCACGAGCGAGATCAGCGCGATCATTCTGGGCATTCAGGTCGAGGCCTCGCGCGCCATCCACGCCGCCCAGCGCGGCGTCGGCGTCGCGCAGGCGGGCTCGACGCTCGCCCAGAACGCCAGCGAGGCCATCGAGCGCATCATGCAGGCCGTCAACGAGACGAGCCAGCTGCTCAAGGAAGTGGCGCAGGCGGTGCAGGAGCAGGCCGACAGCTCGGCCCAGGCCGTGCACGCCGTCGACGAGATGGGGGCCCTGGCCCGCCAGATCGCGAACGCCACGCTCGAGCAAAGCGCCGGCGCCGGGCGACTGGGCGAAGCGATCGCCCGCGTGGCCAACAAGACCCACGCATCCGACGGCCTGGACGAGCGCCTCGCGTCGAGCACCGAGTCATTGCGCGGGCTGGCACACGCGCTGCGCGCGGCGGCCGAGGATCTCGACGCGCCGCACGCCCGCACCGACGAGCTGTTCCAGCGCGTGCCGCTGGAATCCGCCACCTAAGGAGGCCCCATGCAAGCGGAAAAACAGGAGTCCGGCACGCTGGCGCAATGGATCGTCCTGATGCTCGGCGGCCAGGCGTACGCGCTGCTCGTCTCGGCGATTCAGGAGATCATCCGCGTGCCGCCCGTCACGCCGGTCCCCGGCGCGCCTGAGTGCGTCGAGGGCGTGTTCAATCTGCGCGGCCGCGTCGTGCCGATCGTCGATCTCGCGCGCCGGCTCGGCTTGCCGTCGCGCGAGCGCACCAAGAGCAGCCGCGTGATCATCATTCAATCGGGCCAGCGGGCCGTCGGGCTGCTCGTCGACGCCGTGACCGAAGTGATCGACATGGGCCCGGACGATTGGGACGCGGCGGGCGACATTTTGAGCGGCTTGCCGCATGCGGAGTGCTTCGTGGGCGTCAGCCGCGTCGCCGAGCGCCTGCTGATGGCGCTCGATCTCGACCGCTTGCTGGTGCTGACGGCCACGCTGGCCGAGGCGACTCCGGAGGCGCTGCCCAGCCATGGATGAGACGATGGACACCGAGGCGTTTCTGTCCGATTTTCTGACCGAGGCCGAGGAGCACCTCGGCGTCATCGATGCGCTGCTGCTGCAGGCCGAGCAGAGCAACAACGCGCTGCCGACCGACCGGATCCACGAGCTGTTCCGCTCGGTGCACACGCTCAAGGGCATGGCCGGCATGATGGGCTTCGCGCGTTTCGCGGCGCTGGCGCACCGCATGGAGCAGCCGCTCGAAGAGCTGCGCACGGGCGCGCGCGCGTTCGAGGAATCCGACTGGCAATCCCTCGGCGATTGTTTCCAGGGGCTGCGGCGCCTGTACCTGAATCTCGCCGGTTCCGGCCGAGAGGCCGATCCGAGCGATGTCGCGGACGAGTCGGCGAGCGCGGCGCTGCCGCAGCAGAGCCACTCGATCCGCGTCGACACCGCCCGGCTCGATCAATTGCTCGAGATCGTGGGCGAGCTCGTCGTGCACATCACGCGACTGCATCGCATCAGCAGCGAGCTCAGCGAGCTGAGCGGCTCGGTCGGCGCATGGGAGGGCAAGCGTCAGGATGCCGGCATCATCGCCACGCAACTGAGCGAGGTGATGCAAGCCGTCAAGCGCGTGAGCGATGATTTGCAGGAGAGCACCATGCGCGTGCGCATGCTGCCCGTCGCGAGCCTGTTCGGGCGCTTTCCGCGTATCGTGCGCGACGTGGCCGAGATCTGCGGCAAGCAGGCCCGGCTCACGATCGCCGGTGGCGAAACCGAGCTCGACAAGACCGTCATCGAGCAAATCGGCGATCCGCTGCTGCATCTGATTCGCAACGCGATCGACCATGGGCTCGAACCGCCCGAGGAGCGCGCCCGCCTCAAAAAGCCGCCGCTCGGGCGCATCGCGCTCGAGGCCTGCCAGCAAGGCCCGTCGATCGTCATCAGCCTGTCCGACGACGGCCGCGGCCTCGATCGTGCCCGCATCCTCGCCAAGGCGCGCGGGCTCGGCTGGTTCACGGAGGACGCGACGCCCTCGGAGCAAGAACTGTTCGCGGTGATCTTCCGGCCGGGCTTCAGCACCGCCGAGAAAGTCACCTCGGTCTCCGGGCGCGGCGTCGGCATGGACGTGGTGTATCAGAACATTCTGCGGCTCGGGGGCTCGATTCAGATTCAAAGCACCCCGGGCGAAGGCACGCGCTTCAGCATCAAATTGCCGCTGACGCTCGTGAGCGCCAAGGCGCTGCTGGCCCGCGCGGGCGATCGCATTCTGGCGATTCCGCTCTCGTCGGTCGCCGAGACGCTGCGGCTCAGCGAGGCCGAACGCAAGCTCGTGCACGGCAGCGAGGTGCTCTCGGTGCGCGATCAGCTCTGGCCGATCATGCGCCTCGATCGCTGGTTCGGCTCCGAGCGCGCTCCCGAATCGTCCGTCGGTCGGCCGGCCGTCGTGATCAGCGACGGCGATCGCCATCTGGCCCTGCTCGTCGACGAGCTGCTCGGCCAGCAAGACGTCGTCATGAAGAGCCTGGGCGACTTCCTGGGCGCGATGCCCGGCATCAGCGGCGCGACGATTCTGGGCGACGGGCGCGTGGCGTTGATTCTCGACGCCGCCGGATTGCTCGCAGAGGTGCGCGCACAGGTCGCCGTATGACCACGCCCGAACTCGCCGCTCCGGAGCTGGAAAGCGACGAAGCGCTCTCGGCCCTGCAGACCCTGATTCGCGCCCAGCTCGGATGGAAGGCGCCACCGCGGCAGCTTCAGCACGGCTTGCGGCGCGCGTGGCCCATGCTCGCCGCGCGAGAGATCCACGATCTGCCGACGCTCGTCGAGACGCTCGGCCGCGACGCGCGACTTTGGGAGGAACTGGCGCCGTTTCTCACCATCAAGGAAACCTACTTTCGGCGCGAGCCGCAACAATTGAAGGACTTCGTCGAACGCTTTTTGCCCGAGCTGCGCCAGCGCGCGCTGCGACGCGGCGCGCGGCGATTGACCGTGCTTTCGGCCGGCTGCGCGA
>DATNPP010000493.1:0-1787 GCA_036703175.1 Oscillatoriaceae cyanobacterium | reverse complement strand
AAATCCTCGCCGGGCATCGGCGGCATGCCCATCGTCACGAGCGCCGAGGCGCCGTCGCGGCCCGAATAGCCGTCGAAATCGTCGTTCTTCTGGCCGTTGACGAACTTGCCCATGCGCAGCGCATGGCCGTCCAGGATCGTCCAGCCGGCGTACATCCAGCCGCTGGGGGCGTTGGGCAAAGTCAACGACGGCTGGTAGCGCTTGGAGACCAGCTGGCCGAACCAGATGCCGTTGTCGTAGGTCGTCGCGTTGTCGAGGTAGTTCAGCACGGGATCGTCCAGAAAATACGCGCCCGTGGCGCTCTGGTAGTCCTGCACGGTGACCGGCGCCTTGAGGTCGCCCTTGCCGCCGCTCAGGTCGGCCTGCAAAAAGATTTGCTTACTCGGCTTGTCGCCCGTGCCGCTGGGCAGTTCCTGCGTGACGAAGACCTGGCTCACGGCCGAGGGCGCCGCCGCCACCGTCAAACTGCTCAAAGCGGCGCCGTCCAGCGTGGTCGGCTGGCCGTGGGCGTCCACCAGGAAATCGGCGAGCTTCTGGTAGTCCCCGTTGACGACCGCCCAGGCGGCGTAATGGCCCATGGCCTTGTCGATCGACATGAGGTTCTGGAAGCTGAGGGCGACGTGCGAGGTCTGCGCGCTACCAGCCGTCGTGACCGGATTGCCACAAGCAGACAACAGCAACGCGACGAACACCAGGGCACTGCGAGCGCGCATCGGCCAACCCTCCCTTGTTTGATAACGAACGTGCTTCCATTTCCATGCTACCCATTAGTCTTGCTTATCTGCATACAATTTGCGTCGACGGCGCCTCTTAACCTTCCGATAAGCCCTGGCGTGATAGCAGGAACGCGCGCGAGTTCCGTCGCCGTGCGGCGAGAGCACCTGCTGCTCGGCGGGTATGGACCTTCCATGAACACCGAATGGCTGCGCTACTTCGTCGTCCTCTCCGAAACGCGCAACTTCCACGCGGCCGCCGAGCGCCTCCATGTGACGCCGCAGGCCGTTTCGAAGGCGATCGCCGGCCTCGAAGCCGAGCTGCGCGTGCCGCTCGTCGAGCGCGATCGCCGCGTGCGCGGCCTGACGGGCGCCGGCGAGGCGCTCTTGGAAGAGGCGCGCGGCATCCTCAAGGGCCTCGAGAACGCCGAGCGGCGCGTGGCCGAGTGGACCAACGCCGAGCCCAAGGGCCCGCTCACCATCGCGGGCGACAGCCTCTGGCACCACTACCTGTTGCCGCCGCTGCTGTCCGATCTGCTCGGCCGCCATCCGGGCATCACGCCGCAGCTCTTCGAGATGCTGCCCGACGACATCGAGTACTGGGTGGCGGCCGGCGAAGTCGAAATCGGATTGCTGCTACGGCCGCCCAGCCGGGCGGATTTGCACTGGCATGCGGGGCTCTCGAGCCCCTACGTGATCGCGGGCAAGCCGCAGCCCGCCGCGCCCTGGCAGGACCTCGGCTACATCGTGCCGCGCTTCTTTCGCCGCGAGGAGCTCGAGAGCCTGGACGGCTGGCCCGAGCGCCAGCACCCGCGGCGCATCGTCGCCAAGGTCGAGCTGCTGGAGACGGCGATCCACCTGTGCGAGGCGGGGCTCGGCGTCGCGTATCTGCCCGAACTGGCGCTGCGCGAACGCCTCGCGCGCGGCTCACTGGCCGTCGTGGCCGAGGCGCCCTGCCAGTTCGCCGACCAGCTGCATGTGGTCTGGCGTCACGGCGTGAAGCCCTCTGCGGCCGCGCGCGCGGTGCTCACGGCATTGGGAGCGCTTTAGCTCTCGTCTTTCGCTTCCTCGAGG
>DATNPP010000486.1:0-1570 GCA_036703175.1 Oscillatoriaceae cyanobacterium | reverse complement strand
GTGACGATCATAGCCGAGCATCGGCAGCGTGGCGATCTTTTGCCTCCCTACGACGGCTACACCGGGCCCGCGTGCAGGTATACGGTATAAATATACAAATTAAGCGACTTGCAGGCACGTATCCATTCTTGTATACTATGCTTGCCTATCAGCCAGGAGGATTCGCCCATGCGTTCTGCCTCGTTCGCCCTCATCACCGCCCTGTTGCTCAGCGGATGCACGTCGCCGGCGTCACAACCCGTCCCGCCGTCGAGCAGCGATCGCATGGTGGCACGGAGCGCCAACGACACGCTCGCCAAGCTTCAAGCACTCTCTGTGCAGGACGCGAACGCCCTGTCGGCGTTGAATGCCTCGGACAACGCCGACGCGACCTTCAAGCTGGACGTCGCGGACTTTCAGGCCGGCACCCCCGACGAAGGGGTCCAGAACGTGGTCTACGCCGACTACCTCACGGCGCTCTCGCGGGCCCAGGCCGCCGGCCTCGACAACGTGCTGCCTTCGGTCAATCTGATCGACGGCCTCGCCAAGCAGATCAACGACGGCGTGTATGCGCGGCTGGAGCTGATCGAGGAGCAGGATCGCAAGGCCGATCTGCGCCGCAAGCTGTACCAGGCCTTCCGCGCGGCCTACGACGCCCATCCGGGCGATGCCGAGTGGCAGAAGCTCGTCGTGCACGCCGCCGCCAGCCTCCAGCTCGCGGGCGAGAACCCCACGCTGACGCCCGCGCTGCAAAGCGCTGTCAAGGCCGAGCTCGCGGATTTCGCCGCGAACCCGATCGAATCCGAGACGACCGGCTTCTACACGCTGAACGACAAGCTCTCGCAGATCTTCCAGGCGGATCGCGAGCTTCACCGTAACGTGGCGCTGGTGGACGAGAACAACCAGCCCGTCGATTCGGCCCTGCGCGAAGCTGCGCTGGCGGGCTCGGTGATGGCGAGCGATACGGCGCTGGCGCACGACTACGACACCGTCTCGACCTTCTACCAGAAGATGAGCAATCCGCTCGACGCGTTCTCGCCGACCGCGATCGTGGCGCTCAAGCCTGACAACAGCTGGGACGATCTCGCCGGCCAGGCCGGCGCGCGGCAGGCGCTGTTCGCGAAGCTCAAGGGCGCGCTCGAAGACGGCATGAACATGAACTTCTCGCTCTTCCCCAGCTCGCGCTCGGTGGAGACGGCGCTGTTCGCCAAAGAGCAAGCACCCGGCGGCGATCTGATGGGCCTGCTCATCGGCGCGCTGCGCAGCGGCCAGGTCACCATGAAGCCGGGCGCCGACTCGGGCTTCTATCAGTATCAGGAGTACGCGCTGCAGGCCCTGCTGGAGCCGGACAAGGGCCTGGAAGGCACCAAGGTCACCTTCGGCGACAAGTACATGGGACGGCTGGAGGAGGCCTTCAAGACCGGGCTCACCAAGGCCCGCGAGACCCAGGTCAAGCAGATTGGCATCGGCCCCGAGCCCACGGCGGCGATTCTTCCGCTGCAACCCAAGTTGTTCGTCGAGCCGGTGATCACCGTGTACAAGCGCTACGGGGACATGTACGACTTCCTGGAGCGCGCGGTTCTGCCCCAGT
>DATNPP010000437.1:0-10141 GCA_036703175.1 Oscillatoriaceae cyanobacterium | reverse complement strand
GAGTCGATTTGCCGTTCGCTCGCGGACGAGCGCGGCCGTCTGCGGGCCTACGAACTGGGCTCGGGTTGGACCGAGGCGCTCGCGCGCGGCACGGCCGTCGGGACGATCGCGCACGACCTCGCGCTCGCCTGTCGCATGGCCTGCGGCGACGCGCGCCGTCCGGTGCTCGTCGTGCCGCGCCGCTATCGTCCGTTGTTGGCCGGCGCTTTGCGCCCGCTGTGGCCCGAGCTGGCCGTGTTGGCCCAGGAAGAATTGTCGCCCCGCTACCCGCTGCATGCCGCCGGCGTCGTCGCCGTACCCGTGTCCTGAAGGAGGGCTCATGTCGTCTCGCTCCGCTTTTCCGCTCTCGTTGATCGTCGCGCTGGGGGCCGGCGCGCTGTTGGGACTGTCCGCCGCCACGCAGCGCGATCGCCTGCCGGCGCTGGTCGGCCCGCGCCCGACGCTCGAAGGCGCGCAGCCCTTTCCCGCCGTTGAAATCGCGCTGGGCGTCGACCTGGCGGCGACGGGCGGCAGCCTCCGCAGCACGGTCGAGCAGGTGCCGCAGGCCATTCGGGAGAACCTCGGCTTCGCGCCGACGCAGCTGGGCTTCAAGGAGGACTTGAGCCTGGAGCCGGACGCCTACGTGATTCGATTGCGCGGCCTGGCGGTGGCGAGCGGCAAGGTGCGCCCGAATCGCTTGCTGGCCCTGCGCACGCTCGAGGCGGCCGGTGGCGACGACGTTCCCGGCGAGGCGACCGTCGAGCCGGTGACGGGGCGTCACGGCGTCTGGATCACCGAGGAGGACGCCGGCCGCGCCCGCCTGTTCGGCTACGACGTGCTGGAGCCCGCGTTCGCCCTGGCGTTGCACGTCGACAAGGTGCTGCGCCGTCATCTCTACGAGTTGCTGACGCGCGAGGAGACCTATCGTTTGCTGGACCGCGCCAAGCAGACGGCGCCGCGCACGGTCGAGGAGCTGACGGGCCGGCTCGAGGTCGGGCTGGTTCAGAAGGTGCTGCAGAACTTGCTCCGCGAGCAGGTGAGCCTGCGCGATTTGCCCCAGGTGCTCGAGTTGTTGGCGGATGCGGCGCGGGATTCACAGGAGCCGCAGCGCTTGACCGAAACGGTGCGCACGGGCCTTTCGCGCCAGATCACCTCGAGCCTCGCGGGCGAGGGCCAGGTGCTGCACGCGCTGTCGCTCGGCGGGCGCGGCCATGACCTGCGCGAGGCACGCGCGGACGAGCCGCGGGTGAAGGAACTGGTCACCACGCTTCGCCGCCAGCTCGACGACGTGCGTTCGGCCGGCATCAAGCCGGTGCTGCTCGCGCCCGCGGAGCTGCGCTTCCATGTGCGCCGCTTGCTCGAGCGCGAGCTGCCCGATTTGCCGGTGCTTTCGGAACTCGAGGTCGATCCCGGCTATCGAGTCGAACCCCTGAATACCCCCGCCGAAGCCCGCTCTTAGCGCCCCCTCCCCCTGGTGAGGGGGAGGGACGCCGAAGCCCTGTTCAGGGGCTGAGGCTGGGAGGGGGAGACTCCCTGTGGTCCGCTAAGAGACTCCCCCACCCCGTTTTCGCCCCTGGACGGGGCTTCAAACATCCCTCCCCCTCGCCAGGGGGAGGGGACGTCGTTGAAGGATCTTCCTGGTGGAAATCGTCCTGACCCATCTTTCGAGCGATTTCGACGGCCTCGGCGCCACCGTCGCGGCGGCCAAGTTGCATCCGGATGCGTTGCCCGTGCTGCAGTCGCAGTTGGACGCCTCCGTGCGGGCCTATGCGGATTTGCACAAGGATGCGCTGCACCTCGTCGAGGCAGAGCTGATCGACCTTCAAAAGGTAAACCGCGTCATTCTCGTGGACACTCGTTCCCCCAAGCGTCTGGGCCGTTTCGAGCCCCTCGCCAATCGGCCGGACGTCGCGTGGGAAATCTACGACCACCACCCACGTCAGCCCGGCGACCTTCCCGGCGCTGCGCCCGCGCCGCGCGCCGGCTCGGCCACCGCCATGCTCGTCGCCGAGCTTGAACGACGTGCGATCGCCCTCACGCCCATCGAAGCCACCACGATGGCACTGGGCGTCTACGCCGATACGGGCAACCTCACCTATCCGAGCACCACACCCACCGACGCGCGCGCCATCGCCTACCTGCTCGCCAACGACGCGGACCTCGCCGTCGTCAATGAATTCGCCCAGACGCCCCTCACGCCCGCCCAGCGTGAATTGCTCGACGAACTGAGCCAGGCGACGCCCGAGGAGCACCACGGGCTGCGGACCCTCGTCGTGGGCGCCAGCCGCGAGGACGACCTGCCGGGCCTCGCCGCCGTCGCCGGCAAGCTCGAGAAACTCCTCACCCTCGACGTCTTGCTGATGGCCGTTCAACTCGAAGGCGATCGCCTGCAAATCGTCGCCCGCAGCGCCAGCCCGGCCGTCGATCTGCTGCAGGTGCTCGTCCCCTTCGGCGGCCGCGGCCATACGCAGGCGGCCAGCGCCCATGCACGCGGCGTTCCGCTCGACACGGCAATCGCCACGCTGCGCCGGCGCCTCCTCGCGGCGTTGCCGACGGAGCCGAGCGCCGAGGACCTCATGAGCGCCCCCGTGCGCACGATTCCGAGCGACACGCGCGCGGACGAGGCCCACGCGCGCCTGGTGCAGACGGGCCACACCGGCCTGCTCGTGACCGAGGACGGCCGCGTGGTCGGCCTCGTCTCCCGCCGCGACCTCGACCGCGCGCTGCACCATGGGCTCGCGCACGTCCCGGTGAAGGGCTTCATGACGCGCGAACTGGTGACGGTCGCCCCCGACGCGCCACTTTCCGAGATTCAAGCCTTGCTCGTGGCGCACGACATCGGGCGCTTGCCCGTGATGCGCGACGGCGCCCTGCTCGGCATCGTCACCCGGACGGACGTGCTGCGCGTGCTCTACGCCCGCCAGGAAGCCTCCCGCAGAGCCGTGAAGCGCGCGCTCGCCGAAGCGGCGGACAAGCTGCGCACGCTGTGGCCCGAATCGTGGCGCAGCCTGGTCGAGCAAGCGGGCGAGACCGCGGGCGATCGCCCGCTCTATCTGGTGGGCGGCGCCGTGCGGGACCTCCTGCTGGGCCGCCGCAACCTGGACGTCGATCTCGTCCTCGACGCCCCCGCGATTCCCTTCGCCAAGGAACTGGCACGGCAATTCCCGGGGACGAAGCTGACACCGCACGAACGCTTCGGCACGGCTCAGCTGCTGTTGCCCGACGGCCGCAAACTCGACGTCGCGACGGCCCGCACCGAGTACTACACCCATCCGGGAGCGCTGCCCACCGTCGAGTTCAGCTCGATCAAGCACGACCTGACCCGGCGCGACTTCAGCGTGAACGCGCTCGCGTTGCGCCTCAATCCCACGCACTTCGGCGAAGTGCTGGATTTCTTCGATGCCGGTGCGGACCTCGCATCGGGTGCGTTGCGGGTGTTGCACAACTTGAGCTTCGTCGAGGATCCCACGCGCCTGTTGCGCGCCGTGCGCTTCGAGCGCCAGTTGGCCTTTCGCCTGGCGCCGGAGAGCGAACGCTACGCCCTCGCGGCGATGCACACGGGCCGGTTCGACGCGCTGGGCGGCGAGCGCAACAAGGTCGAGTGGCGACGCCTGCTCTCGGCGCCGGATCCGCTGCCCGCGATACGTCGCCTCGCCGAGCTCGAAGCCCTGCGCCTGCTCGACCCGGCGATCGCGCCCGACACCACGACCTGGGCCTTGCTCACGCGCGCGCGGCGGCTCTTCGCCATCCTGGGCGATCGCCCCGAGGCCTGGCGCTGGCTGACCTACCTGACGATCCTGCTGCATGTGGTCCGGCGCGACCGCGTGCAAACCCTTCTGCAACGCCTGCAACTGAGCCAGGAGGACCAACAGGTCGTCCTCGGCGGTTTGGCGGCGGCCGAGCGCCTGTCGGAAGAAACGGATTGGCCCGATTACCCTCCCGCGGCGCGCTACCACCTCTGGGAGGAATTCTCGGGACCGGCCAGGCTGTACGCGGCGCTCACGGACACGCCGCGTGGCCGGCGAACGTTCATCGAGGACTGGCGCCAATTGCAGCCCGTTCGCCTGCACGTGAGCGGCGAGGCTCTCAAGGCGCTTGGTTTGCCTCCCGGCCCGCGTTATGGTGAAATCTTGAGAGCGGTGCTCGATGCCCGCCTCAACGGCGAGGTGGCCACGCCCGAACAGGAGCGGCATCTGCTCGAGCGCCTCGCGAGGGAAAAATGAATTTCTTGGATTGGCACAAACTGTTCGTTTTGATGCCGCTCTTCATCGTCTCGATCACGCTGCACGAGTGGGGCCACGCCGCGATGGCGAACGCCCTCGGCGACGACACGCCGCGCCGCGCCGGGCGCCTCACGCTGAATCCGATCGCCCATCTCGACCTCTACGGCACCCTGGTGCTGTTCTTCTTCGGCTTCGGCTGGGCCAAGCCGGTGCCCGTGTCGCTTCATCACACCAAGAATCCGCGACTGGCGAACGTGCTGGTCTCGTTCGCGGGGCCGGCGATGAACCTGCTGCAAATGGCCGTGGGGGTCGTCGCGCTCCGCTCGCTCACGCTCTCCTACGGCGCCCAGAGCTGGTTTCTGGACTTCGCGATCCTGAATGCGATCCTCTTCGTGTTCAACCTGTTGCCGATTCCGCCGCTCGACGGCAGCCATCTGCTCGAGGTGTTGCTGCCCGCGCGCTGGTGGCCTGCGTATCGCCAAATGCAACCTTTCGGCATGGCCGCGCTCGTGGTGATCATGTTCTTGCCGGCGCACCTCAGTCCCATCAACTGGCTGCTCGACGCCGTCGGCCACGCGGTCGTGGCGCTGGTCTAGCCCATGTTGGGACGCCTGCGGCAGGTGGCGTACTACCTGGCGCCACGACTCACCGCGGAAGACCGTGAATGGGCCCTGGGATTTTTGAATCCCGCGCAACAGGCACTCTTCTCGGCCATGGGACGCGCGGATCAGGCCCACGCGGTCCGCGTCGCCCGCCGATTGCATGGCCGCCAGGCGCCCGCCTACGCCATCGAGGCGGCGCTGCTGCACGACTGCGCCAAGCCCGCGGACTACAACCTCTTCTGGCGTTGTTTCGGGGTCCTGATGGGCCGCTGGCTGCCCGTGCCGCAAGCGAGCCAGGTGGACGGCTGGCCCCGGATGCTGCGCGTCTACCACTGGCATGACCTGGACGGGCTTCGGCTGGCCGAAGCCGCCGGCACGAGTCCCGAGGCGATCGCCCTGCTCGCCGCCTACACCGGCCAAAGCGAAGAGGCCCCAGCCTGGCTGGAGCCTCTCGAGGTTTGCGACGATCTCGGCTGACGCCTACTCTTCGATGTTGATCTTCTCGGCCTTCGGGCGGCTCTCTTCGGTCGTTTGACCCTGACGAGGCTGCCACTTGTCGTTCAGCTCCTGCATGAAGTGCGTGGCGAGCGTGAACATCTCCTTGGCCTTGGCCTCGACCGTGAACGCCGTGTTCTCCAGCGTCTGCTGCACGTCGGACGCGCCGCCGTGACCGACGGAGGATTCGAACTGGTTACGCGCCAGGCGAATGCCCAACTCGGCGGTCTCGAGCGCTTGCTTGGCGAGCTGCTCGGCGCTGCGCTTCAATTCATCGACTTTTTCAGGATTGGTCGGCATCGATTCTGCTCCTTCCGTTGCCCTCCCAGGCGACCGACGTCACGCGCGGGGGCTTGCCCTTCCTCTCGTCTTTACCACCCTTCACTGTACCATACGGCAGCGGCGAGCGGCAGATCCAGACGCGCGGTTGGGCCTCGAAAAGCCCCTCCGGCTCGGCGATCGCCGACGTGTCCCGGAACGCCACGTCCCACACCTCCTCGACGGCGTCGACCGGCACGAAGCGCATGCCCGCGCGCACGGCCTCGGGCAACTCGTCGAGGTCCGCCAGGTTCCGCCGCGGCAGCACGATCGTCTTGATGCCCGCGCGCCGCGCCCCGAGGACCTTCTCCTTGATGCCGCCCACCGGCAGCACCTTGCCGCGCAACGTGATCTCACCGGTCATCGCGACGTCGTCGCGCACCAGCCGCCCCGTGAGCGCCGAGAGGATCGCCACGGAGAGCGTCACCCCGGCGGACGGGCCGTCTTTCGGCACCGCGCCGCCCGGCACGTGCAGATGCAGATCCAGTTCCTCGAAGAAGCGTGGATTCAGCCCCAGCTTCTCGGCGCGGCTGCGCAGGAACGAGAGCGCGGCCTCGGCGCTCTCGCGCATCACCTCGCCCAGCTGGCCCGTGAGCTTGAGCACCTTGCGGCCCGGCATCGCGGCCGCCTCGACGAACAGGATGTCGCCGCCCACCGGCGTCCAGACGAGCCCGGTCGCGATGCCCGGCCGGTCGATTTGCTCCGCGTTCTGCGCGTCGAAGCGCGCCTTGCCGAGCAGGTTACGCACGTCGTCGGGGCCGTATTCCAGCGGGCCCTTGCCCTCGGCGATCGCGATCGCCGACTTGCGACACAGCGCGCCGATGCATCGTTCGAGCTCGCGCACGCCGGCCTCGCGCGTGTACTCGGCGATCACCGTGCGCAACGACGCCTCCTCGAGCGCCATCTCGTTGGCCGCGAGGCCGTTGATGCGCAGCTGGCGGGCCATGAGGAACTGCTGGGCGATCGCCACCTTCTCGTCGTCGGTGTACCCGCTCAGCGGAATGATCTCCAGGCGATCGTGCAGCGCGGGCGGCACCGTGTCGAGGGTGTTGGCCGTCGCGATGAACACGGCGCGCGAGAGATCGAACGGCACGTCGAGGAAGTGATCGCGGAAGGCATGGTTCTGCTCGGGATCGAGCAGCTCGAGCAGCGCCGCGGCCGGATCGCCGCGGTAATCCGCGCCGACCTTGTCCAGCTCGTCGAGCATGATCACCGGATCCGCGCTGCCGGCGCGGGCGAGCGCCTGGACGATGCGTCCCGGCATGGCGCCGACGTAGGTGCGCCGGTGGCCGCGAATCGCCGCCTCGTCGTGCACGCCGCCCAGTGACACGCGCACGAAAGGCCGCCCGAGGGCCTTGGCGATCGAGCGCCCGAGGGACGTCTTGCCGACGCCCGGAGGCCCGACGAAACAGAGCACCGGCTCGCGCACGCGGCAGTCGTCGATCGGCAAGCCGCGCTGATCACGCAGCCGCCGCACGGCGAGGTACTCGATCAATCGCTCTTTCGGCTTCTCCAATCCCGCATGATCGCCGTCGAGAATCGCGCGCGCCTCGGCGACGTCCGGCGTGTGGCCCTGCGTGACGCCCCACGGCAGTCGCCCCAGCCACTCGAGATAGTGCTGCACCATGCCCGTCTCGGGCGAGCCGGGCGGCAGCTGCTTCAGCCGGCGCATTTCGCGCTTGGCCTCGGCCTCGGCCTCCGGCGGCAGCAAGCCGGCCGCGAGCTTCTTCTCGAGATCGGCGATCGCGGGGCTCTCGTCGCCCGCGGGCTCCAATTGCTCCTGAATCAGGCGCATCTGCTCGCGCAGAAAGAACTCCTTGTTTTGCTGCCCGATGCGCTCCGACACCTGCGCCTGCAAGGACGCGCCGATTTGCGCCAGCTCGACCTCGCGTTGCAGATGGCCGAGCACGAGCAGCAGCATCTCGCGCGTGCTAGACGCAGCGAGCAGCTCCTGCCGCACCTCGGTCGAGAGCGACAGGGCGCTCGTGAGCAGGAAAACCAGCTCCTTGCTTTCCTCGCCGGCCATCACGGCGGCAATCAGCTCGGGCGGGAACTGCGGCGACACCTCGAAGAGCTCCTGGAAGCGCCGCGTGACCTGGCGCATGAGCGCCATCTCCTCGTTCTCGTCGCCCTCGGCCATCGGCGCGGGCACGACGCGAGCCACCAGGTACGGATTGTCCTGTACGGATTCCAGCAGCTCGATGCGCGTCTCGACCTGCAGGATCATCTGCAGTTGCCCCTCGGACGTGCGCCACATGCGTTGCAGACGCGCGGCGGCGCCGATCGGGTAGACGTCCTGGAACCCCGGATCGGCGACGTCCGCGTCGATCAGCGCGGCCAGCCCCACCCAGCCGTCGCCGGCGGCGACTTCCTCGAGCATCTGGGTCGCGGTCGACGGCCCCAACGCCAGCGGCAACAACAACCCCGGATAGGCGACGCAGCCGCGCAGCGGCAGAATCGGCATGGCCTCCGGTATGGCGCTCATCGGGTCATGTTCGGCTTCCGGCATTGCGTCCCTCCCCCTCGCTCGCTCCCCGGCGGCACAGTGTGCCGATTCATACTTAACAAAACTTAGCATCGTTGACAAGGCTTCGCTGGGCGCTGGCAGGCGGGCGCGGAGCGCCTCGCGGCCCCCGACATCGGCTTCCCGTCTCATCCGTGACTTCCCTGGGAGCCGGCCATCGGGGCCATATAAGGCATCGTCGGGTAGAATGGCCTGGACCAGATTGGAGTATCGATCTCATGGCCACTTTCGCCACCACCGCCCTTCGCCCGCTTTTCGTCGTCCCGCACACGCACTGGGATCGCGAGTGGTACCGCCCCTTCGAGGCCTACCGCTATCGCCTGGTGAAGACGCTGGATGCGGTGCTGGATTCGGACCTGCCGTACTTCTTGCTCGACGGCCAGATGGTCGTGGTCGAGGATTACCTCGCGATTCGGCCGGAGCGCGCCACGGCGCTGAAGCAGCGCGTGGCCGAGAATCGCCTGGGGGCCGGCCCCTGGTACGTGTTGCCGGACGAGTTCCTCGTGAGCGGCGAATCCCTCGTGCGCAATCTGCTCATCGGCACGGCGGCGATGCGCGCGCTCGGCGCCGGCGGCGCGGTGGGCTATTTGCCTGACATGTTCGGCCATCTGGCCCAGATGCCGCAGGTGTTGCGGGGCTTCGGCCTCGACAAGGCCGTCGTCTGGCGCGGCGTCAATCCGCCCACGCCGCGCTTTCATTGGCGATCGCCCGACGGCAGCGACGTGAAGGCGGCCTGGTTGCCGCTCGGCTATTACCAGACGATGCTGATCGAAGATCTGCCCGAAGCCACCCGCCGGGAGCAGCTGGACCGCTATGCGGCGGCTTTCGGCACGGCGCCCGTGCTGTTGCTCAGCGGCGCGGACCACATGGCGCCGCGACGCGACACGCACGCGCTGCTCGGCGCGATCGCGGAGGGTTACGATGCGCGCATCGTGCCGCTCGCGACGGCGCTCGAGGGCGAATGGGACGAGGCTCGTGTCGAGGGCGAGCTGCGCGATCCGGCCAAGGCCTACATTCTGCCCGGCGTGTTTTCGGCGCGCACGCCGCTCAAGCAATCGAACGTCGCGTGTCAGACGTTGCTGGAGCGCTACGTGGAGCCGCTCGGCGCCCTCGCTTGGATGGCACGTGGCGCCGACCAGCAGGCGTTCCTGACGTATGCCTGGAAGGAATTGCTCAAGAACCATCCCCACGACTCGATCTGCGGCTGCTCGGTCGACCAGGTGCACCGCGAGATGCTGCCCCGCTTCGACGCCGTGCGTCAGGTCGGCCACGAGCTGCTGGCCGACGCGGTCGGGGTGTTGCCGCGGCCGCTGGACAATCCGCCGGTCTTCGCCTTCAATCCCACGCCGTATGCCTTCGACGGCTGGCTGGACCTCACGGTGGATTGGCCGCTCGCGAGCGCGCCGGAATCGATTCGTATGCTCGACGACGCGGGCGCCGAGGTGCCGCTCGTCGTGCGCGATCGCGAGGACACCGAGGTCTTCTGCGCCGAGATCGACTTCAATCCGGACTGGCATCCGATCCGACGCTTCAAGCTGGCGGCGCGGCTGACGCTGCCCGCTTTCGGCGGTCGGCGTTTTCTCGCGCAAGCGGGCGCGCCCGCGGCGGTGGCGCGCACGCTGGAGGTCGAGCCGATGGCGATCGCCAACGAGACCTTGCGGTTGGCCCTCGAGGATGAGCGCCTGGTGCTGACGGACACGTCGACCGGCGCGCGCTTCGAGGACTGCCACTTCTTTCTGGACGAGGGCGACGCGGGCGACAGCTACAACTTCTCGCCGCTCGCGGACGACGCGCCGGTTCGGGCCAAGGTGGCCTATGCGCGCACGGGCGCGACGGGGCCGCACGCCGCGCTGTTGGAGGTGCACTACCTGCTCGAGCTGCCGATGGCGTTGTCGGGCGATCGCGCGCGCCGCGCCAGCGCCACGCGCGAGGTGGCGATCGTCTCGCGCTTCTGGCTGCGCGCCGGCGCACGCCGCGTCGAGGTCGAGACGCATCTGGAC
>DATNPP010000418.1:0-3629 GCA_036703175.1 Oscillatoriaceae cyanobacterium | reverse complement strand
CGCCGAAGCCCTGTTCAGGGGCTGAGGCTGGGAGAGGGGGACTTCCGGCGGTCCGCTGGGAGACGCCCTCTCCCAGTCGGCTCCCCTGGACGGGTCGCCGACGTCCCTCTCCCCCGCCGGGGAGAGGGCGACAACCGAGGTTGTCTAGTGAACCAGCGCCAGAAGCGCCAGCGCAATCAGCGCCGGCAGCGCCTGCAACACCAGGATCGAGCGCTTGACCGTAAGCCCGCCGAACACGCCGGCGATCAGCACGCACGCCAGAAAGAACAGCTTCAGCGGCAAGGCGAGCGCCGCCGGCGCCAGCAGCGACCAGATCAAGCCGGCGGCCAGAAAGCCGTTGTAGAGGCCCTGGTTCATGGCGAGCGGCGCCATCAGCTTGGCCTCCTCGGGCGTCAGCGCGAAGGTCTTGAGGCCCACCGGCGTCTGCCAGAGGAAGGCCTCGAGCGTCAAAAAGCCGAGGTGCTCGAGCGCGATCAGCGCGATCAAAACGGTCAGAATCAGGCTCACTTGGCTTCCTCGGGCACGGCGATCGTGCGTTCCATCGTGGCGGGCTCGTCGAAACGCGCGATCGCCAGCGTGAAGAAGAAGGTGCTGCCCGAACCGGGCTTGCTTTCGACCCCCACCGTCTCGCCCATCGCGTCGAGCAGGCGCTTCACGATCGCGAGGCCCACGCCCGTGCCGCCATGGGCGCGCGTGAGGCTGCCGTCACCCTGGCGGAACGAGTCCCAGATGCGCGGCAACAGCTCCTCGCCGATGCCGATGCCCGTGTCCTCGACCGCGATCATCACGCGCTTGCCCTCGGCGTCGGCGCGAATCGCGATGCGGCCGCCCGGCTCGGTGAACTTGGCGGCGTTGGAGAGCAGCTGGCGCAAAATTTGCCCGACCCGTTCGGGATCCGCATGCACGGGCGGCAACGCCTCGGGCACGGCGACCGCGAAGGTGTGGCGGCGATCGCCGTAGGCGCGCTGCACCTCGTCGACCGCGAGCGCGAGGAACTCGGGCAGATCGAACGCCTGCGGCGCGAGCGCGAGCTCGCCGGATTCGAGGCGCGAGATCTCGAGCAGATCGTTGATCATCGCGAGCAAGCGCTCCGAGCCCTCGAGGATGCGCCGCGTCGCGTGGGCCTGATCCCCGTTGAGATCGCCGAACAGGCCGTCTTCGAGGGTCGAGGCGTAGCCCATGATGAAGTTCAGCGGCGTGCGCAGCTCGTGGCTCACGGCGTCGAGCAGCGCGCGCTTCAGCTCGTCGAGCTCCTTGAGCTCGTCAACGGCCACACGCAGCTGGTTGTTGGTCTTCTCGAGCTCTTGCGTGCGCTGCGCCACCAGCGACTCGATCGTCTCGAAGCGCTCGCGCAGCTGGCGCACCATCACGCTGAAGCTGCGCGCCAACGCGCCCAGTTCGTCGTCACGCTCGGTGGGCAACAGCGCGGATTCGGCCCCGATGTTCCACTCGCCGCGGGCCAGCGCCGCCGCGCCTGCTTCCAATCGGCGAATCGGCGCGACCAGAAAGCCGCTCAAGAAATAGGCCAGCACGACGGCGATGCCGAAGGACACCAGCCCGAAGGTCATCGCCAACTTGATGCTGGCGCGAATCGGCAGCAGCGCGCCCATGGTCGGCGCGTGCGCCACCACCGCCCAGCCCACGCCCGGCACGCCGGCGTAGGCCAGCACCTCTTTGCCGAGCACCTCGCGCGTGCCCGAGCCGCCCGTGAGCGCCGCGGCTACCTCGGGGCGGGCCAAACGCATCGAAGGCGCCTGCGTCAGTGGAATCAGGCCCTGGCCTTGGCGATCGAAGACCTCGACCTGATTGCCGGACTGATTGAGGGCCGTGTCCCAGGCCGACAGATCGCTCGCCTGCAATACCACGCCCCAGTGCATGCCTTGCCGATCGTAGTAGCGATAGCGCCGCGCCAGGGCGATCGTGGGCCGGCCGTCCGTCGGCCAGATCAGGCGATCGCTCCAGACGAATGCATCGTGTGCCAGCGCGGCGCGCACGATCGGCCAGGCACTGAAATGTGCACGCTCCAACGGCTCGCTCGAGGCGACGGGCCGGCCTTGGTCGTCGAAGGCCACCAGGTGAGGATGGCCCGACTCGGATTTGCTCAGGCGCCGAAACAGCGCCGAGGCCTTGTCGTAGTCCCGATAGGTCAGCGTGTCCAGCTCGGACATGAACTTCACGCGCGCCTGCGCGCCGCCGATGCGCTCTTCGAGGTAGCGCGAGGCCAGTTGCGCGGATTGCAGGCTGGTACGCGCCAGATCGCCGTCGATCGCCCGGTAGCGCCCCCACAGCGGCACGATGATGCCCGTCACGACCGTCACGGTGCACAGCGCCGCCACGAGCAGGAACATCAGCAATATGCGTCGACGCAGGCCCATGCGCGATGCTGCTCTCCTACCAATCAGGGATTCGGATTCCCATTCTAGCAGAAATGACCGATCGCCGCGCCTTTTGGTCCCGACAGGCAAGCGGCGCTCTGCTAGAATGGAGGCGTGAACTACATCGGAAGCAAATTCTCCTTGCTCGGCGAAATTCGCGCCATGCTCGCCCGGCATGGGGTCGCGTCCGGGCGCTTTTGCGACCTGTTCTCGGGCACCAGCGTCGTGGCCCAGATGGCGCGCTTGGCGGGCTTTCAGGTGCTCGCGAACGACCTGCAGCACTATTCCTACGTGATGCAGAAGGCCTTTCTCGAGTTCGACGGCTATCCGGACTTCGCGCGGCTGCGGCGGATGGTCCCGGCGATCGCCCGCTGCGACGACGGCGGCGATCGCCCGCTGTTCGGCCTCGGCGCCGCACCGGGGGCCGAGGCCGGCCCGCTGAATCAAGTGCTCGCCTACCTCGAAGCGCTGCCGCCCGAAGCGGGCCCGTTCTACCATGCGTATTGCGAGGGCGGCGACGCCGGGCGCAACTACTTCGCGCACGAGAACGGCCAGCGCCTGGAAGCCATGCGCAACACGCTCGAGCGCTGGTATTGCGACGGCTGGCTGGACGAGGGCGAGTACCACGTGCTGCTCGCAAGCCTGATCGAGACCATGGACCAGCTCGCCAACACAGCGAGCGTCTACGGCGCCTACCTCAAGCACGTGAAAGCGAGCGCGCGCCAGCCGCTGCGGTTGCGCATGCCGCGCTTGCTCACGGGCGGCGGGCCGCATCGGGCGCATCGCCTGGACGGCAACGCGCTCGTGCGCGAGCTGGCCGCGACGGGGCCCGTGGACGTGCTGTACCTCGATCCGCCGTACAACCAGCGCCAGTACCACGCCAACTATCACCTGCTCGAGACGATCGCCCGCTGGGATCTGGCCGACTTCGAGCCGGCCGGCAAGACGGGCTTGCGACCGGGCACGGGCAGCCGCTACTGCTCGCGCCGCGCGGTCAAGGAGGCCTTCGCCGAGCTGCTCGACGCCGCGCAGGCGCGCCATATTCTGGTGAGCTACAACAACGAGGGGCTGCTGCCCGAATCCGAGCTGCGCGCACTGCTCGAGGCCAAGGCCGCCGGCGGGCTGTGCGACTTTCACACGCTGCCCTACCGGCGCTTCCGTGCGGATGCCGACGGCGCGTCGCGACGCTACAAGGGCGACGAAGTGCGCGAGTTCTTGTTTCTGATTCGCCCCACCGGCGTCCCCTCCCCCAGG
>DATNPP010000364.1:0-6145 GCA_036703175.1 Oscillatoriaceae cyanobacterium | reverse complement strand
AAGGCGCTCATCGACACGACGACCGACGACTACGCGCGCGTGCTCGACACGAACCTCAAGGGCGTGTACCTGGGCAGCCGCGAGGCCTTCAAGGTCATGCGGGCGCGCGCCGGCGGCACGATTCTCAACATGGCCTCGGTGGCCGGCAAGGACGCCTGGGCGGGCCTGGGGCTCTACAGCGCCAGCAAGTTCGCGGTGGTCGGCTTGTCGCGGGCCCTCGCCGACGAGGGCGCCCCGCTCGGCATCCGCGTCTCGGCGCTGTGCCCGGGTGCGGTCAACACGGGCGTGCTCACGGGCGTCGATCCCCAGCAGCTGATTCAGCCCGAAGACGTCGCCGACGCGGCCATGTACCTCGTCACGCTGCCCAGAAACGTCGAGGTGCGCGAGATGGTGCTCGATCGCCGGGAACCGCGCTGACATCCCGACGAACGCCTGCTTTGCGGCCCCGCGGAATCGTGGTCTAATGAGGACGAAATCGACCTATCGGGGCTCCACATGTCGCGACTCGAGGCCTTCACCGCCACGGTGGGGGTGCTGCTGATCGAGAACCATCCGGGCCGCCCGTGGCGCTCTCCCGTGCCGCCGGCCCTCGCCGGCGCGCGTGGCTGGTACTTGCCCACGGCCGCGGGCCCGCACCTGCTGTTCGTGGTCCCCGCCGACGCCTGGAGCGCCGAGGACCTCGACGAGGCCCGGCAGCAGTGGCGCGCGTGGCTCTCCGCGTTGCGCGCCGCCGGAAGCGTGCTGCTGCTGGCCTACGACGAGGTGCCGCCGCCCCCGCCGGAAGCACAAGAGGAAATCTGGCCGGTCTGGATGGTCGATCTGGGCGCGCAGCGCGTCGAGCGGCCCGAGCCGCCTGAGGAGACGCCGTTTTTGGCGATCGCCGATGCCCTGTTGGCGCGCTACTTTCACGGCGTCCAATATGAACTGCCCGACCTGCTCGAACAGGAGCAAGCGCGCCTGGAGGGCAAGCAACCGTACGGCGTCTTCCTGCGCCGCCAGAAGACCCCCGCCTCGTGGGTGATTCTGGGCCTCATCGCCGGCATGTACGCCCTTAGCGAGCTGTTGGGCGGCTCGACGGACCCCGGCGTGCTGCTGCGCATGGGCGCGAACTTCCGGCCGCTGGTGCAGAGCGGCGAGGTCTGGCGCCTCGTCACGGCGAGCTTTCTGCACATCGGGCTGTTGCACCTGGCCGTGAACGGCTACAGCCTGTTCGTCGTGGGCCCGATGCTCGAGAAGCTCTACGGCAGCCTGAAGTTCACGGCGATTTACGTCTTCGCCGGCCTCACCGGCGCGCTCGCGAGCTACTTCTTCAATCCCGGCAGCATCAGCGCGGGGGCTTCGGGCGCGCTCTTCGGCTTGCTCGGCGCGATGCTGATCATCGGCTTGCGGCACTACGACGCCGTGCCGGATCACGAGAAGCGCCAGCTGCGCACCATCGCCCTGGTGACGCTGCTCGTGAACTTGGCGCTCGGCTTCAAGATTCCGGGCATCGACAACTTCTGCCACCTCGGCGGGCTGGCCGGCGGCACGCTGCTCGCGGCCGCGCTCGGCCCCGACGCCGCACTGGGAGGCCGCCGCATGCGCCGGCCGGGGCTCGCGGGATTGCTGGTCTTGCCGCTCGTCGCGATGCTGGGCCTCGGCGTCGGCGTCGCCGAGGCGCTCGTCAATCACCAACCCACGATGCGCTTGAGCGCGCCTTCCGGCGATTACGCGCTGCGCCTGCCGCTTTTCGAGCACGGCACCCCGCTCAAGGTCGCCCGCACCGGCAACGAGTTGATGGTGTCGGCCGACGAGTTCGAGCACTACGTCGCGCTCGCCGAGGCGCCCAACCACGGCGGCCTCGAGGCGACGACCGAGCCCGACACGCTGCGGGCGATCGCCGCGACCTTCGACCTCGACGCCAATGGCGCGCACGTCGAGCGGCACGGCAAACGGAACTTCCTCGCGCTGGCCGAGAGCGGGCGCGAGCGCGCCTTCGTGCTCACCACGCCGGCGCGTCTTTATCTGATTCGCACCCATGGCTACGCCGACGCGTCCTGGATGGGCCATTTGCTCGACCAGGTGCTCACGTCTTTCACCACGACCCCCTAAGAGGAGATTCATGGAACTGCACGACACCACCGCCGCCGCCAACGAAGCCGAGGACATGAGCGGCTATTACATGTATCACGTGAGCTCGCCGGCTTCGCGCTGGTCCGTGGCCGTCGAACAGCCCGAGCAGGACCGCTTCAACGTCCAGGTGCTGTTCCGCGAGCCCGCGTGGGACCTCTCGGGCGTGCTGCGCTACTGGACCTACAGCGATCGCACGCTCGCCGAGGCGCGCTACATCGAACTGCAGCGCATTCTCGGCGGCTTGCCGGAGGACTCCGACATGGCCGCGATCGTCAGCGCGCTGCCCCCCGAAGAGCGAACGGAACGCGGCGATTAGTAACAGAACGTGATCCCGATCCCCGACGCGAGGGTGGCGGCGCGCTAGGATGATCCCGTCATTGTTTCACGGAGGTCACCATGTACGAAGAGCACGCGTCCCAATTCCATGCGGCCCAGGACCACGCCGCGCCGGTCGTTTGGGTGTCCGAGCCCACGCCTGCCGAGCAGGTGGGGCGTGAGGCCGATCCTTACGACGTGATCAACTTCCTGCTCAAGAAGGTCGAAGAGCAGCAAACCAAGCTCGTCGAGCAGGAAGGCTACGCCGAGCTGCAGAACCAGGAGATCAGCCTGCTGAAAGAGCAGCTGACCGCCGCCCAGCACGAGATCGAGGCCCACATCGCCGACAACGAGGTGCTGATGCAGAACGCGCTCGCCGTCGAGCACGAGCTGGACGGTCTCAAGCGCAAGGCCAACGAGAAGCCGACCATCAAGTTGCCGTTCTACACCGAGCAGAAGCTCGCGAAGCTCGGCTACAGCGAGTCGCCCCTCGAGGAGCGGCAAGCGGTTTAATCCGGGCGATCGGGCGAGGCGAAGGCCTCGCCTTTTTTTTCGCCGGTGCGTTTCGTGCAAATTGCCCTTGCGCGGGGGCGATCGCTGGTCTAATCTGGTGAGGGCCTGGCTGCAACAGGCAAATTAGTATAAAATTAAGCAAGTTTTAACCTGAATCGACGATGATTCAATCAAGGTGGCGGTGACGCCGAGGAGGTCCGATGAAGCACCATCCCGAAGTCGAGCAAGCGATGATCACGGTGATGACCTGCCGCGAGTCGAAGGTGATCTTCGACGTGCTGCAAGGCGCCGCGCGCTCGAACCGCCGCCGTCTGCCGCCCGGCGTGGCGGCCCCCGAGGACCTGAGCGCCGTGATGCGCGGCGGCGTGGCCTTCTTCGTGGCCTACATGGGCAGCGAGCCGGTCGGCGCGATCGGCTATCGCTGGGAGCGCGGCACGCTGAAGATCTTCCACGTGGCCGTCAAAGAAGCCTACCAGCGCTGCGGCGTGGCCCGTCGACTGGTGCAGGCGCTCGAGTCGGTGGCCCTCGCGATGGGCGGCACGAACGTCTCGCTCGAAGTCAGCCGCGAGGCCGAGCAGCACGTGCCCTTCGAGCGCTTCGGCTACAGCGCCACGCGCGACGGCCGCCCCGAGTCCGGCCGCATGCTGATGCAAAAGGCGCTCAAAGAGCGCACGTTCTAGAAATCAGATCGGTCATGAACGCACACCGTTGGCTCATCGTCGGGCTGGCGGTGTGCTTTTTTGCCGTCGTCCTGGTCGACTACTGGCGCAAACGCCGCTAGCACCCATCGCCCTCTCCCCGGCGGGGGAGAGGGATGCCGAAGCCCTGTTCAGGGGCTGAGGGTGGGAGAGGGGGACTCCCGGCGGTCGCTAAGAGACTCCCTCTCCCAGTCCGTGTCCCTGAACGGGCCACGGACGTCCCTCGCCCTCGCCAGGGAGAGGAGACTTTAGACCGCGCTCGCGGCGATCGCCCGCTCCAATACTCCGCCCAGCCGGCGCACGCCCTCGCGGATGTTCTCCTCCGAGGCACACGAGAAGTTCAGCCGGCAGGTGTTCTCGCCGCCGCCTCGCGCGAAGAACGCGTGGCCGGGAATGAAGGCGACCTTTTGCGCCACGGCCTGCTCGAGCAGCTTGGCGCTGTCGAGGCCGCGCGGCAAGGTCACCCACACGAACAGGCCCCCCTCGGGATGCGTCCAGCGGCAGCTCTTGGGGAAATGGGCCTCGAGCGCCTCGAGCATCAGGTCGCGGCGATGCCGGTAGACCTCGCGCAAGCGCTCCAGGTGGGCCGGCATGATGTCGGCGGCCAAAAGCTCGTACACCAGGGATTGATCGAGCGAGCTGGTGTGCAAATCCGCCGCCTGTTTGATCGGCATCAGCTTCGGCAACAGCGCGTCCGGCACGACCATGTAGCCCACGCGCAGGCCCGGCGCCAGCACCTTGGAGAAGGTGCGCGCGAGAATCACGCCGCCTTCGGTATCCAGGCTCTTGAGCGTGCTGGGACGCGCTGGTCCGAAGTAGAGCTCGCCGTAGGGATCGTCCTCGAGAATCGGCACGCCGTGCGCCTGGGCGATCGCGTAGACCTGGCGCTTGCGCGGCTCGGACATGCTCACGCCGGTCGGATTCTGGAAGCTCGGAATGGTGTAGATCACCTTGGGACGCTGCTGCGAGAGCACCTGCTCCAGCACGTCGGGGCGCATGCCCTCGTCGTCCAGCGGCACCGTCGCGTAGGACGCCTCGAAGCCCGAGAACGACTGCAGCGCGCCCAGAAACGTCGGCTCGCCCACCACGACGAGGTCGCCGGGATCCACGAGCGCGCGCGCGACCATGTCGATCGCCTGTTGCGACCCGGTCGTCAGAACCACGTGCCGGGGCTCGGCCGCGATGCCCTCGGCTTTCAGCTGCTCGGCGAGCAGCGTGCGCAGCGGAGCGAAGCCCTCGCTGGGACCGTATTGCAGCGCGGCGAGGGACTTCGCGGGCGTGCCGAGCGCGGATTGCAGCCCCTGCTCGATCGCCGCGTACGGAAACAGCTCCGGCGCCGGCATGCCGCCCGCGAACGAGATGATGTCCGACTGGGACACGAGCTTGAGAATCTCGCGAATGACCGAGGGGTTCAAACGCTCGGTACGGGCGGCAAAATCCAGATGGAATGGCGGCATCGCGGCGCTCCTGGGCGACTCTCGGTCGACGTTGACCGTAAAGGGGGTTGTGATGGCCATTGTAGCAGATTCGCACAAAGTTTTTAGTTTGACTTGTGATATGCTAACACACCATCGTTGTGAGACGATGTTTCAAAAGGAGGTCGTCGCATGGCGATCGCCCCAGCCCTGGCCGTGTCCACATTTCTCGGCAGCCTCTTCGACGCCGACGAGGCGCCTTGTTGCTTTGTGAATCCGGACGGCAACCTCGCCTACGCCAACACCGCCTTTCGGCGCCGTGCGCGCCGATGGTGGCCCCAGGGCGTGCCGCGCTGGAACGACTCCCTCGCTTCTCTGGTTCGAACGCGCCCCCGCGGCCAGTGGATCGCGCTCGAATTCGGCGAAGAGCCGTGGCACGTGCATGTCCAGCCCTATGCGCCCGAGGGCACCTGGATCGGCACGCTGTTGAGCTTCACGCGCCAGCCGCCCGCCGCCACGAGCGCGCCGCAACTCGAACGGCTGAAAGCGGAGTTTCTCGACACCGTCAGCCATGAGCTGCGCACGCCGCTCACGGCCATCCTCGGCTTCCAGGAGTTGCTGCAAGACGGCTGCGCGGGGGCGCTCACCGGAGACCAGGAGAACTACGTTTGCCAGATCGGCGGCAGCGCCCGTCATCTGCTGCGACTGATCAACGATCTGATCGACCTCGCCGCCCTGCAAGCCGGCCGCTTGCCGCTTCTGAGCGGACCGATCGACCTCGGCACGCTGGCCCACAGCGCGCTCGAGGCCGCCCGCCCCGAGGCGCTGGCGCGCGGCATCGGCCTCGCGCTCTCGGGGGCTCCGAACACGAAGGCCAGCGGGGATGGCGGACGCGTGAGCCAGGTGCTCCAACACCTGCTCGACAACGCGCTCAAGTTCACGCCGCGCGGCGGCAATGTGCAGGTCTCCCTCACGGGCAGCCAATCCGGCCCCCGGGTGGCCGTCTGCGACTCGGGCCCCGGCATACCGGACGAGGCGCTCGACAACGTCTGCGATACCTTCTACCAGGCGCAATCGGGCCTGCGGCGGACG
>DATNPP010000362.1:0-5575 GCA_036703175.1 Oscillatoriaceae cyanobacterium | reverse complement strand
ACCCCGCATCAAAGCCATACGCTCCCGTTTAGCCGTGCGACTGGCGTCGTACCCTTATTTTACCACACGCGCCTTCACCACTATCAGGCCACGCGGGCCATCAAGCCTGCTTGCTGTTGGCCGAAGGTTTTTGGTCAAATCGACCGAAAACAAGGCGCCCACCGTACCACGGCGCGTTTTGCGACAGCAAGAGACGAGCGTTAGTGCTCCTCCGTCTGCTCCCGAATGCGCTGTTGAATATCCATGATCTCACGCTCGTGGCTCTCCTTCAGCGTCTCGAGCTGCGTCAGCTTGTGTTGAATCGCCGCCAGCTCCTGTTCCTTGAACTGCTTGAGCTCCGAGAGCTCGTTCTGCAATCGGATGATTTTCTCGACACCCGCCAGATTGATGCCGAGCTCCTGCGTCAAGCGTTGAATATAAATCAAACGCTCGATGTCACTCTGTGAGTAAAGTCTGTTTTTTCCCTGCCGTTTCGGGGCGACCAGGCCGCGGCGCTCGTACAGTCGCAGCGTCTGCGGGTGCATGTTCACCAGCTCAGCGGCGACGCTGATGATGTACAGTGGCCGATCGTTGGGATCCATGGGCATGCCTGACCTCCTTGGTTCAAGAAACGAGGCGGACCTCTGAAACGCCACCGCGCTTGGTGACTTCGATTTGCGTGTTGAAGGCGTCTTTGAGCTCGCGAATGTGCGTGATCACGAGAATGCGCGCGAACTCGGAGCTGACGGCGTTGATCGCCTCGACCAGCCGCTCGCGGCCCTTCTCGTCCTGCGTGCCGAAGCCCTCGTCGATCACCAGCGTCTGCAGCTTCGCCCCGGCGCGGCGCGCCAGAAGCCGTGAGAGCGCCAAGCGCAGCGCGAAGTTGACGCGGAACGCCTCGCCGCCCGAGTAGAGCTCGTAGTTGCGCGTGCCGACCTCGTCCGAGATGTAGATCTCGAGCGTTTCGGCCACGCCGCCGCTCTTCTTCTCACGCTGCGTGGCGAGGCGCACGTGCATGCGGTTGTCCGACATGCGCGCGAGCAGGCGGTTCGCCTCTTCTTCGAGCTCGGGAATCGCGTTCTCGATGATGATCGCCTGAATGCCGTCCTTGCCGAAGGCCTGCGACAGTTCCTTATAGGTCTGCGCGTCGGCGATCGCCGCCTCCCATTCCTTCTCGCGCTCCGCGAGCCGCTCGGCCAGCTCGTCGAGCTGCTGAATCTCGGCTTCGAGCCGCCCGCGCTCCTCGCGGCGCTGGCCGTCCTCGCTGCGCAGATGGCGAATCTCGACCTCGGCCGCGGCCAGCTCGGCGCGCGCCAGCGGCAACCGTTCCAGCTGGTGCGCCAGCGCGAGCAGCTCGCGATCGCCCTCGGCCACGCGCAATGCGGCCTGGGCCTGTTGCGCCTCGAGGGTCGCCTCTTGGGCGACGAGCGTGTCGAGCGTGCGCAGCTGCTGTTGCAGCTCGCTCCAATTGCGCGGCGCCTCCGCGAGCGCTTCGAGTCGCGCCGAGAGCGCCTGGTGGGCGGCACGGTCGTAACCGAGCGCGGTCATCGCCGCGGTCAATTCTTGCTCACGACGCGCGAAGTCCTGCGAGGCGACCTCCCAGCTTTCCAGCCGCGTCGCGCGGTCGGCCTCCAGCGTCGGCGCCTGCTGCTCGATTTCGGCCTGGCGAGTCAGCGCCTGCTCCAGCGCCCAGTGGCGCGCCTCGGCCCAGCGGTTGTCGGACACGCGCGCCTGCAACACGGCCAGCTCGGCCGGATCATAGGCCAGCGCCGCCAGATCGTCTTGCAGGGACTTGCGCTCCTTCGAAAGCTTGTCCGGCAACGCGGGGGCCGCGACCTCGGCGAGCGCTTGCTCCAACGCCACGGCTTCTTGCTTGGCCGCTCCGAGCGCGGCGAGCCGGCTGCTCAGTTCGCCGACGCGGCGCGTCTCGGCCTCGCGGGTCTTGAGCTGCTCTTGCAGCTCGGCGTAGCGCGCGCGGCTCTGCTTGAGATCGCGGTCGATGGCCTCGGCGGCGTGCTCCTGACGCACGGCCTCGTCTTCGCAGCCGCGAATCTCCTGCTCGTACTGCCGGCAAATCTTGGTCAGCTCGCTCTCGCTCAAAGGCGTCTCGCAAAGCGGGCACGCGTGCGAGACGTCCATACGCACGTCCAAGCGCTCGGCGCCGGAATGCACCTCGAGGTTCACGCGCAGTTGCGCCAACTTGGCCGCCTTCGCGCGGCCCTCGACGCGCGACGCCTCGGCCGCAGCCAGGGCTTGCTCGTGGCGCGCGCGATACTGGAAGCCCTTTTCCTTGACGCGTTCTTGCTCGACGGCGAGGATCGCGAGCGCGTCGAGGCGGCTCTGGGCCTCTTTGAGCTCGGCTTCGACGTCGGGCAACGTGCGCGTCTCGTTTTGTAATCGCGCGAGGTGAGCCTGCTTCTCCTTCGTCTCGGCCGCGGCTTCCAGCAGAAGCTTCTGCTCGGCGGCGTCGATCTCGGCCAGACGGGCCATCCACGTGCGGGCTTTCTGTGCTTTCTCCAGATGCGCCGTCTCGGCCGAGCGGGCCTCGGACAGCGCGGCGTGCGCTTTCGTGATGCGCTCGCGATCGCGCAGCAGCTCGGCGAAGCCCTCGCGCTCCTTCGTGAGCGCCGACAGCGCCCCGTCCAGCTCGCGCAGGGCGAGCTCGTGCGCATGGGCTGCCTGCTGCCGCTCGGTCGCCAGTTTACCGGCCGACTTTTCCAGCGCATGGCAAGCGTCCGCCAACTTCCGCAGCGCCTGCTCTTCGGATTGTAGGCCCTCCCACTCGGCATAGGCGGCCTCGATCGCCTCGCGCTGGCGCGTGCGCGTGCGCGCCTCGGCGAGCGCCGCGCGGGAGTGCTCGCGCTCCGAACTGAGCGCGGCGCTCTCGCGCTCGGCGGTGGCCCGGCGCTGCTGGGCGGCGTCGCGCTGGGTCTCGACGGCGACCAGGCTCTGTTCCTCTTGGTGCACGCGCGCGAGACGCTCCTCGGCGCGCGTGAGGCGCAGCGCCACGTCGTCGAGCGCCGCATCCACGATCGCGCGCCGCTCGGCGAGCATGCTGCGCCGTTCGAGCGCCGTGCGCAGCTCCTGCTGCTCGGATTCGAGCGCATCGGCCCTGGCCTGAGCGGCCTTCCAGCGATCGCGCGCGCGCTGCGACAGCGTGTCGTAGGTCTCGAGCCCCAGAATGTCGCCCAATAGCGCCTTGCGCTCACGCGGCGTCTTGGTGGTGAACTGATCGGCGCGCCCTTGCAGAATGAAGGCCGAGTTCACGAAGGTCTCGTAGTCCATGCGAATCGCCTCGTTGAGACGCGCCTGCGTCTCGCGAATCGTGGTGCCGGTCAGCGAGGCGTACTCGTCTTCGCCGACTTTCAGTTGATGGAACTCGAGCTGGCTCTGCCCGCCGGACTTGCGCGTGCGCCGGCGCCAGACGCGATAAAAGCGCCCCTCGATCTCGAAGACCAGCTCGACCCACAGCTCGGTCTCGCCGAGCCGGATCAGCTGCTCGCCGGTGCCGCGCGCCTTGTCCCACAGAGCGTAGGTGATGGCGTCGAGCAGCGTGCTCTTGCCCGCGCCGTTGGGCCCGCACAGCACGGCGGAATGCACGCCGCTGAAGTCCAAATCCAGCTCGGCATAGCTCATGAAGTTCTTGAGCCGCAACTGCAACGGAATCATGCCGGCGTCTCCTCCAGCAGCTCGGCCGCCTTGGCGAGCAACGCCTCACGGCTGCCTTCGAGCTCGGGGCGCAAGCCGAGGTACTTCTCGAGCGCGGCGAGCGGGTTCGTCACCACGGCCTCGTTCAGCTCGGGATGGCGGCTGCGCACGGTGCCCGGAATCAGCTCGGGGCGCCAGACGACGTCGAAAGTCCCCGCCAGCGCCTCGCGCACGGCCTCTTCGTTGATGCTGTTGGCGCGCTCGGCTTGCAGCACGTAGGCGAGGCGCACCACGGCGCCTTCGAGCGGCTGGCGGGCGATCGCCGCGAGCAACTCGGCCGTCGGATCCGCGGCATCGCACAGATCCACGCGCACGGTTCTGAAAGGCCGCACGTCGATGCCGACGCGCTCGAGCGCCACCTCACCCCGGCTCACCGAGACGGCATAGAAGCCCTTGTCGTCCTTTTCCTCGCCGAAATCGATGCGATCGAGGCTGCCCGGATACACCGCCGACGGCTTGTCGCCGATGATTTGCGGCTTGTGCACGTGGCCCATCGCCACGTAGTCGAACTGCGGCAGGCACAGGGCCTCGCGCGGCAGCGTCAGGCCCTTGCCGAGCATGAGCGCCTGCTCTGAGCCCAGCGTCGCCGTATCGATGCTCAGATGCGCCGTCAGCACCGCCGGCACGTCCGGCTCGACGGCCTCGGCGAGCGCCGCGAGCGTCTCGTCGATGACGCCTTCGAGCAATCGCTCGGCGTCGGCGAGCGAGCGCGGCACGGTCTGCTGGTGCGCCATCAGATAGCTGCGCGGCAGGTGCGGAATGCCCGCGATTTGCAGCGGGCCCCGGCGCGTCGCGAGGGTCTCGAGGCCCGGCTTGCGAAAGATCGTCACGCCCGGCAGCTCGAGGCTGGCGTAGATGTCGAGCGGATTCGCGTCGCCGTGCCGATTGGGCTGGTCGTGGTTGCCCACCAGCAGCACCACCTGGATGCCTTCCGAGGTCAAGCGGCGCACGCGCCGCGCGAACTCGCGCTGCTGCGTCGGGCTCGGATCCTTGCTCTTGTAGATGTCCCCGGCGATCAAAAAGACGTCCGCTTCCCATTTGAGGGCATGCGCCACGACTTGATCCAGGCTCGCGAGGTAGTCCTCCAGGCGCGCATGCAGGCCGGTCGCCGGGTTCCAGCGGCCGTAGTTCTCCATTCCGATGTGGATGTCCGCCGTGTGGACCAGCCGAATGGGCTCGGACAAACGCGATCCTTTCGTGAGGGCCCATGTGCAAGTCCCATGGGCGAAACGATGTAAATAGACTTGATACGATCGTTGTAAAACCCCTTCATCGTAGCCTGGCAACGGATCGGGTGTCAACCGCAAAATGGCTGCCCGTGCGCAAAGCGCGCCCGAAACAAAGCTTCACTAATTTTTGTGCAAAGTGAACAAGAACGCTTGGAATCGGCAGAGATTTGGTCGATTACGCTTAAAAATCGACCGAAACCGACGTTGCACTTCCGAAGCGGCTTCCCTATTCTATCAAGGCTTGTCGCTCAGAAAGGACGTGACGCATGGCGATCGCCAGCGAAGCCCTTGCCGATGTGTATGCCCGCTACTTCTTCTCCGTCTTCGACGCCTGTTTGAACGAAGACGGCCTCGGCCTTCGCCAGGCCCAGGAGACCCTCGAGGACTACCTGCACTGCCACCTCGAGGGCGGTCCGCAACCCGTGGGCGTCGAGGCCTGAGCCCGAACCCAAGCACGAGCGTTGTCCGCGGGCGGCCTTCGATCTAGCATTGGAATACCTCGGGCTGGGGTTTTCGATGCAAGGAGGGGGCCATGACTGTCGTGCTGGGCGGATTGACGCCGCATGCGCCGGTGTTGATTCCTGAAATCGGCCGGAGTGACACGCGGCAGCTCAAGGCCACCGTGAACGCCATGCGCGAGCTCGCGCGCCGCGTCATGT
>DATNPP010000024.1:0-8743 GCA_036703175.1 Oscillatoriaceae cyanobacterium | reverse complement strand
AATCCGCCACGTTTTACCGGGCGCGCAGCGCCGGCGGAAGCGGCATTTTCGGCCAACGGCTGGATTCCGGCTTCTGAACATCGTTCCAGACGACAAGGGAGGTTGCCCCACCATGACCCGAAAGTCCCTCTATGTGCCGCTCATGCTGGCACTCACCGCGGTCGGATGTCAGAACCCGGCTCAGCTGGCCCAGCCGTTGCAGGTGCCGGCGAGCCCGCAGTTGCAGAGCGTGAATGGGCTCACGGACGCCCTGCCGATCATCGGCGTCCGTGCCAGCTCGGTCAGCGACACCCTCGCCCTCGCCCCCGCCCATGTCTTCGATCAAAACCCGGCCACCGCCTGGGGTCCCAGCGCGAGCGACACCGCCCCGTACTTGATCTTCGAGTTCGCGAGGCCGGTCAAAATCGAGGGCATGACCATCCAGGCGACCATCACCGACGACCAGCCGGGCGCCCACAACCTCCGGGTCGACGGCGACGTGGTCGGCGGCGGCGCGTCGACCTGGACGTCGATGTTCTCGGGCTTCTGTCCGAGCGAAGGGCAACCGGTCCAACTCGCCTTCGAACCCTCGACCGGCACCGAGTGCCGATTGAGCTTCAACTGCAGCACACGGGACCTCTCCACGATTCGCATCGACGAGGTGCAGCTCTACGGCGAAGTGCTGGCAAGCACCGCGAGCGCCTCCCCCAGCCCGACGCCGACACCGGCCTCGCAGACCCTGCTCTTCGGCGGAGGCGGCAGCCAGGCGAGCTGGCTCACGAGCCCGTCACCGTCGTCCGACGGCACTTTGTTCGGCTCGGACGCCACGCCCACGCCCTCACCGACCCCCACGCCGACGCCGACGCCCACCCCCACGCCCACGCCCACGCCGACCCCGACGCCCACCCCGAGCGCGGCCAGCACCAGCTACCTCAAGCTCACCGGCAGCGGCTGGATGCAGCATGCCAACTGGATGGGCCCGCAAGACGCGAACGCCGTACAGGTCCAATTCGAGGTCCACGTGAGCGGCAGCACCCAGCAGGGTGCGCTCGCGCTGCAAGACCTCGGCTACGGCCAGACCTACAAGGGCGTCGTCACGAGCGCGACCATGAGCGCCGACGGCCTCACCGCCACGCTCACGGGCACCCTGGCCGGCACGGGAGAGCCGTTCAGCGCCGCCATCACGCGCGACGCGAGCGGCAACTTCACCCATTTCAGCGCCAGCGTGAATGCGGGCGTGGTGATCGACAGCGACGTGAGCCAGGGCGCGATCGCCCTGACGAACGTGAACGGCCCCGAGGACCTCTCCGGCATTCAGGCCCTGTTGCAATAGAAGGAGGATCCCCATGAAGTCATCCCTGCGCGCTGCGCTATGGACGTTCTCCGCGCTCACCCTGCTTTCGGGCTTCACGCCCAAGCAAAAACCGGGCCTGAGCTACTTCACGATCGCCCATGCGCTGGCCTCGGGCCACGCGACCACGGCGAACGCCAAGCCCTTCATCGGCAAGCACGTCGTCTGGACGGGCTGGGTACGCGCCTTTCGCCAGCGCAAGGAAGATCACCAATTCGAGGTGATGCTCAACATGCGCCCGAACACGCCCGGCAAGGTCTACCCGGTGCTGATCGTGCTGCCGCCGAAAGAAGGCAAGACGATCTCGCACTTCAGCCAGAAGGTCCGCTTCAGCGCGACGATCAAGGCCATCAAGACCGACTTCGGCTTTTTGACCTTCGACTTCAAGGACACCCAGTTGCTCTGAAGCCGCGCAGGCGCGCCCGCCGCGCCCCGTGCAGGCCCCGTTCAAGCTGAAAAGGAGATCCCCATGCGCGTGCTTCTCACCGGCGGTGCCGGCTTCATCGGCTCCCACAGCGCCGAATGCCTGCTGGCTCAAGGCGCTCAGGTCGTGGTCTACGACAATTTGAGCACCGGCCGGCTGGACAACCTGCAAAAGCTTAGCGGCAAGTTGCACTTCGTTCACGGGGATCTGCGCGACTATGCCCGCCTGGAGCAGGCCCTGCGCGGCTGCGACGCGGTGCTGCACCTGGCTGCGGTCGTCTCGGTGCCCGAATCGATCGCCCAGCCGCTCTTCGCGCACGAGATCAACGCCAGCGGCACGCTGAACGTGCTCGAGGCGGCGCGCAAACTGGGCGTGCCGCGCGTGGTGCTCGCGAGCTCGGCCGCCGTCTACGGCGCCAACGCCGCGCTGCCGCTGCGAGAGGAAGCGCCGCCGCAACCCCTCTCGCCGTACGCCGCCCAAAAATGGCTCGGCGAGAGCTATGCGAGCAACTACGCGCGCCTGCACGGCCTTTCGACGATCGCCTTGCGCTACTTCAACGTCTACGGCCCACGCCAGGACCCCGCCTCGCCCTATTCCGGCGTGCTCAGCCGCTTCATACAGGCCACGCTCGCCGGCGCGCCCGTCACGATCTTCGGCGACGGCCGCCAAACGCGGGACTTCGTCTACGTGGAAGACGTCGCCCGCGCCAACGCCGCCGCGGTGCTCGCGAAGACGACCGGCGCGACGGTGCTGAACGTCGGCACGGGACAGGCGGTCGATCTGATCGCGGCGCTCGACGCGATCGTCGCGCACTCGGAAAAACCGCCGCTGCCGCCGACTTTCGGGCCGCCGCGCGAGGGCGACATCCGCCACTCGCTCGCCGACGTGCGGCGCGCCGAGGAATTACTGGGCTTTCGAGCGCGCACCGCCTTTTCCGAGGGCATCGCCCGCACGATCGCCTGGTCGCTGGCAAGCCCCGCCTGCGACGACGTTTCCGTCCTGTTCAGCTCACGCTAGGAGTCGCCCGTGCGCGTGACCATGCACCAACCGGAGCACATGCCGTGGACCGGTTTCTTTCACAAGATGGCCCTGGCCGATCAGTACGTGGTGATGGACATGTTCCAGTATCGCCACCAGTACTTCCAGAACCGCAATCGCATTCAGGGCGTGCAGGGCCCGATCTGGCTGAACGTGCCGGTGCTGCGAGGCTGCCACCGCTACGGCCTGATTCGCGACGTGCGCATCGACAACTCGCGCAACTGGCGCAAGCGCTACTGGGGCTCGATCGAGTACCACTACCACCGCCACCCGCACTACGCCCGCTACGCCGAGGCGCTGCACGCGCTCGTGCACGCGCCCTGGGAGTACCTGGCGGACTTCAATCTCACGCTGATCGGCTTCTTTCGCAGCGTGCTCGCGATCGAAACGCCGATGGTGCTCGCCTCGAACCTGGACACGCGCGGCCAGCGCGACGCCATGATCCTGCACCTCGCGCGCCAACTCGGCGCGCGCACCTACCTCTCCGGCCCCAGCGGCCGCGACTACCTGGACGAAGCCCCGTTCGCCGAAGCCGACATCGCCGTCGACTACCACGCCTACACGCACCCGACCTACGCCCAGCACCGCCGCACCAGCTTCACGCCCGGCCTCTCGACGCTCGATTTGATCATGAACTGCGGCCCTGAGAGTCGCCAGGTGCTGTTTGGCATCAAGCCAGAAACGATATTGCCCTCTCCCCCGGAGGGAGGGACGGGCCGACCGTCAGGTCGGAGGGAACCCGGCGGGGCCGGGATGTTGGCGACCCGTTCAGGGGAGCCAACGGGGTGAGGGGGCGACCCCCAGCCCAGCCGAAAATCGTTAGATCGAAACGTCGACCGACTTGCCGGCGCTGACCGCGCCCTTGCCGTCGTACTCGGCGTTCTGCTTGCCGGCGTTGTTGTAGGTGACCACCTGCACCGCGTAATCGCCAGGCGCCAGGTTGGTCGCGGTGGTGTCGACGTGCTCGCCGATCAGATCCGACGATTGGAAGGTGTGCTCGAAAACGAGGTCGTGGTCCTTGTTGACCACCAGCACGCGCATGCTCACGACACGGGCCAGCTTGAACGCCAGGTCGACCTTCACGTGCAGATGCCCGAGGCCCGCGGCCGGAGCGGCCGGCGTGGGCGTGGCCGAAGGCGCCTTGGGCGCGTCCGCCTTGTTGTAGACACGGCCGTCCACCACGGTGCCGACGACCGGCGCCGGCGTCGGCTCGCTGCTCTTGCCCGGCAGCACGACCGCCATGCCCGGCGGCGTCACCGGAATCGTCGACGACTCGTGCGGCAACGACTCGAGCGGGTTCGCCGCCTTGCCGCAACCGGCGAGCAGGCTGGTCAAGGCCACGGCGAGAATTCCGAGTTGGCGCATCCGCATCGAGCGTCCTCCGACAGATTGGGTTCCATCGAAGTTATCCGCTCAAGCAAGCGAAATTATGCTTGATTACGCCGATTCATAACTCATTCTTAACACCGTGATCGCCGCGCCGATCCCTAGCGCGGCATCACCTCGAGCCGGTTCACCACGTGCTGCACGCCCAGGACGTAATAGCAGTCGTGCTCCGCCGCCAAACGCTCCTCCTCGCTCGCCACGGTGCCGATCAGCGTGATGACGCCGTCTTTCACGCTGCTGTCGATCTGATCGGCGTTGACGAGCACGTCCTTCTCGAACGCCTGGCGAATCGAGTCGTGCAGGTCGTCGTCGCTGTCTTCCTGCGGCGGCACCACGTTCAGGGCGTTCACCACGTCCGCCGTGCCCGGCACCCACCAGGCAATCAGGCCGATCAAACGCTTGGCCTCGAGGCTGTCGACCTCGCCTTCGAGGGTGACCAGGCCGTTCTCGGCGTTCACGCGCACGGCGAAGCGCTGCACGTTCGGATCCTGCATCAAGCCGTCCTGCACGTGCTGCACGACCCGCTTGTCGTCCAGATCCGACACGGTCGCGAGGCGCAGTTTGTCCTGCACGCGGCCGACCTCGCGCATGCGGCGCACCAGGTTCACCGCCAAGCGCTTGTCGC
The DNA here is from genome assembly GCA_036703175.1 of Oscillatoriaceae cyanobacterium. Lineage (GTDB taxonomy): Bacteria > Cyanobacteriota > Sericytochromatia > S15B-MN24 > JAQBPE01 > DATNPP01. The sequence goes on along the minus strand of DATNPP010000024.1, from coordinate 3,940 downwards.
GCAGCTCGTCGACCTGGCCCGTGAGCGACACCTCGCCGTTCTGGACGTCCACGTGGATGTCGAGGCCCCGAAAACGCACTTCCTCGTGCAGGGTGCTCTCCACGGCCCGCTTCAGCTCGCTGTCCGTCATCGCCCCACCTCCATCGCCTTCAACATGCGTTACGCTAGCAAAGGGTGCGGCCATCGTCAAACCCCGGCGGGCTGCTCGCAAAGCGCATGAAAAGCGGCGGGCGCCCGTATCGGGCGCCCGGCTTATTGGATGTTGACGTTGAGGTAGATCGTGCCCGGCCCGCTGCCGCTGCTGGCAGGAGGCGTCGTGGTGCTCGCGGTGTCGCTGGCCGACGCGTTGGGGTCGTTGACCTTGAGATCGAGCGAGACGTCGGTCTCCTTGCTCGATTGCACGACCGCCGTCGTGGTGCCCTGGCCGAGCGAGGTGCCGTCCGAGGCGAGCGCCTCGACAGTGAAGACGTAGGTGCCGGGAGGCACGTCGCCCTGGCTCCACGCGGCGGCGCCCTGGTCGATGGTCAGTGGGAAGTCGGCGGTGTCCGACGCGTCACCTTGGGCGGCGACCTTGAGGTCGAGCGAGGCGACCGGCGCGCTGCCGGAAACGGCCACGGCGAGTTTGAGGCTGCCGTTCGCCGGGGCGGTCGCCGTGTCGCTGGCGGTCTTGTTGGGCTCGCCGGCCGTCGTGGTCGAGCCCGCGCTCGAGCTGGAGGTGACGGAAGGGCTCTTCTGCGACGTCGTCGGCTTGGCCACCGGCTTGACCGGCGAGGCCGCGCTGACCACCCGATGGATGGCGGGCGCTGCGGTCGGGGAGGCACCGCACCCGGTCAAACCGAGCAGGGCGATTCCCGTCAAAATTGTGGCGATCGTACGCATGGGCGAGCTCCAACCTCCAGGCCCAGGTCGCCCTGGGCCTCCTCCGTCCGCTTAGTTACCGTTGAGAATGTTGACGTTCACGCCCAGGCTGGTCGTCGCGGGCGTGCCGCCGGTGGCGCTGTTGATCAGCTGCAGATTGGCGTTGCAGGTGGCGGTCTGGCCGGCGGTCACGGGAACGTTCTCCGAGTCCGTGCCGATGTTGTTGCCGCCCGCGTCGAGCGCATCGATCTTGACGATGTAGCTGCCCGCGGCGAGGCCGGTGAACTGCACGGCCGCCTGGTTGGAAACGATCTGGCTCTTCTGCACCGTGCCGGTGGCGAGCGTGGTGGTGGTCAGAAAGCTCGACTGCTCGAGGGCGACGGTGATCGTGTTGATATCGTTGACGGTCGCGAGCACGCCGTAGCCCTTGTGCTGGGGCAGGCTGAACTTCATCGCGATCGCGCCGGTGCCCTTGACCGACTCGGGCGCCGTGATGGTGAGGGCGCTCTGCTGGTGGATCACCGCGGGAGCCTTCGTCACGCTGGCCGCCTTGGTCACGGGCTGACGCTGGGCCTGCGAGATGATGAACTCGCTGCCGGGCGCGCTGCCGCAGCCGGCCAGCAACGTTGCGGCGAGAACGACGAGAAGATGCTGACGCTGACGGATCATCATGACGGGGTTCCTCCTCACGGGTAATGCTTCCTGAATTGGTTATCGCGGGCCATCCGATTTTTTTTCGGCTTTTAGGCCAAATATAACGGCGAGATAACGAACGGCTGTCCGACGGTCCGATCAAGGCCCGGGCACACCTGGTTGAAACCCAGGTGACACGAAGTAGACCGGCGACATGAAGGCCAGTTTATGCCCACGTAATGCAATTGTGATTTAGCCTAAGGATCACCGTCTCTTAATCATCGAGCCGGAAAACGTCATCTTCGCGCAACACTGAGCTAGCAGGCGTTTAACGGGGCCGCGGTATAAAGCCATGGGGACTGTCGCTGGCGCGAGGGGGATTGCGCCGAGACCACAAGGGGGTGCGCGATGAGCGTTCTGACGCCACATAGCGCTTGGCTGGGCGAAGAAGACTACCTGACCATGCTCATCATGGAAGGCGAAGGCTACATCACCACCGAGCACTCGAGAGCCGTGCTGCAGGCTTTGCAAGCGGCGACCCAGCAGGGCCGCAGCGTGCGTTACGGCGAGCTCGCCGTCGAGCTCGGGCATTCGGTGGGCGCGGACGCGCGCTACGCCGCGCACATGATTCGCCAGCTGCGCATCAGGCCGGGCGCGCCCAAGCCGATCGGCTATTTCATTTTGGAGCGCGGGCTCGTGAAACCCACCCAACTGCTCGAAGCGCTCGAAGAGCAGGTGCAGATGGGCGGGCGGCTGGGCGAGATCCTGATCAAAAACGGCTGCATGACCGAAACGCAGCTCGAGGGCGTCCTGGCCTTGCAGCGCGCCGCCTGATCTTTCGCCCTCTCCCCGGTGGGGGAGAGGGATGCCGAAGCCCTGTTCAGGGGCTGAGGCTGGGAGAGGGGGACTCCCGGCGAACCGCTAAGAGACTTCGTGTACCGGCTGCCTCTCCCCATCCCTCTCCCAGTCCGTGTCCCTGAACGGGCCACGGACGTCCCTCTCCCTCACCAGGGAGAGGGCGAAGATCACGGCGTTCCGGCAGGTCCGCCTACATGCCCCACTGCAGCCACAGACGGCGCACGCGCGCGCCGCGGGCGTCGCAGATGAGCAAATTGCCGTCCGGCTCGAGATCGAGGTCGTGCGGCTCGAAGAACGTCACCGCCTCCGCCTCGCCGTCACCCGAGTAGGTGCCCTGGCCAGCGAGCGTGCGGACCGTGCCGTTCGGCAGCAGCACGCGCACCAGGTGCGCGGCGCGATCCGAGAAGAACAGATCGCCCTGCTTGTCCACGGCCACGCCGTAAGGGCTGTTGAGATCCGTCTGCGTGCCGGGTAAGCCGTCCGGGCCGCTTCCGGCGTTGCCCGTGCCGACCACCGTCGTCACGACGTGGGTGGCGGCGTCGTACTTGCGCACGCGGTGGTGATTGGCGTCCGCGAAGTAGATGTTGTCCTGCGCATCCACGGCCACCTGCTGGGCGTAGTCGATCGTGGTCTGCGTGCCCGGCAATCCGTCCCCGTTCCAATCACTCTTGCCGTCCACGCCGACGAGCGTGCTGATCGTCCCGTCGGGCGCGATCATGCGAATGTGGTTCCAGTTGCCGCCGTCGTTGCTCCAGGTGTCCGAGAAGATCAGATCCCCCTTGGAATCCCAGGCAAACCCGCGCACGCCGGCCAGCTTCGCGTCGGTGGCCGGGCCGCCGTCGCCGCCGAAGTCGTTCAGGAACGAGCCGTTGGCCTGATCGGGGCTGCCGGCGATCGTCGTGATGATGCCGGTCTTGAGATCGACCTTGCGAATACGCATGTTGAGCGTGTCGGCGACGTAGAGGTTGTCGTCCGGGCCGACCTTGACCGTGCGCGGCCAGAACAGGCCCGCCTGGCTCGCCGGACCGCCGTCGCCGCTGAAGTGCGGCAGGCCGTTGCCGATGAACGTGGTGAGCGTGCCGTCGGGCGCGATCTTGCGCACCTCGTGATTGCCCTCGTCCGCGATGTAGTAGTTGCCTTCGGCATCCCAGGTGATGCCCTTCGGCTTGTACAGCTGGGCCTGCGTCGCCGGGCCGCCGTCGCCGCCGCTGCCCGTGGTGCCGGTGCCCGCGACGGTCGTCACCGCGAGCACGCGCGCGCCTAGCTCCTTGGCCCACGCGTCGCCCAGGCCGTCCTTGTTGAGGCCGACCACCAGGGCATAGGCCTGATTGAGATCCGAGATCTTGCCGATCGCCAGATCCGGCACGGCCAGGTCGCCGTTGTCCAGCGCCTGCTGCGTCAGCGTCGTGAGCTTCGAGAGCGTGGTCAGATCGTAGTCGCCCATCTTCTTGCCGGCCTTGAGCGCGCGATCGCGCAGGAACTCGGTCACGTAAGTGGTCGCGAGGCTCACGTTGATGACGTTCTTGCCGGCCTTGACGACGGTGAAGCCCACCTCACGCCGATTGTTCGCGAGCATGACGTTCGCGATGAT
>DATNPP010000336.1:0-5835 GCA_036703175.1 Oscillatoriaceae cyanobacterium | reverse complement strand
CGACGTAGAGCAGGATCTGCGCCTCTTGCGGCAGTCCCAGATGCGTGCGCAGCCACTGCGGGCTGCTGGGCGCGAAGCGGCGCGTGTCGATGCCCAGAGGCAGCACTTCGACCCGCTCGCGCGGAAAGTCGTAGTCGCAGGCCATGGCCTCGGCGAGCGCGTGCGAGTTGGCGAGCACGGCATCGCCCGCCCGGATCGACATGGCCTCGAGGCCGGCGATCAGATGCGCCTCCAGCGACGCGCGCGAGCCGTTCAGACGGCGCACCAGCTTCGAGTGCGAGTGCAGCCGCACCACGACCGGGCAGCGGGCGGCCATCGCGACGCCCAGCCCCCAGCCCTCGTACTCGGGAATCTCGACGAGGTCCTGCGGGCACTCGCGATCCAGTTGCCGGAAGCGCTTCGCGGCGGCGATCGCAAACGGCGCCAGGCGCATGCTCACGCCCACGAAGCGATTGCCGACGGGCAGTCGCCAGCGATCCGGCGTCACCACCGGCTCGATGCCGACGCCGCCTTCGAAAAAGGCCGAAGTCGGCTCGGCCGCGCGCGCGATCACCGTGACATGGTGACCGCGCGCGGCGAGGCCGCGTGCCAGGTTCTGAGTGTACGTCCCGATGCCCCCGTGGCTGCCGAGGGCCGGGTACTCACGCGTGACCAGGCAAAGGCGCATGACCGCCTCCTTAGGTCGCGGCAGGGGCGGGGGCTGGCGTGCGCGCCTCGCATTGCGCGACCTGCGCGCGCAAGCGCAGCACGCGGGCGCGCTGCAGCGCGACGCGCGCCGATTGCTTGAGCCGCTGGGCCCCCGAGAGGGACTTGAGCTGACGCTCGCGCGTCACGAGCTCGACCTCGGCCTGCGCCCAGGCGTGCGCCAGCACCACCTCGGGAAAATCCAGCCCGACGGTGCGCACGAGCCCCGAGTAGCCGTTGTAGCGCTTGAAGCTCGCCTCCTGGTAGTAGCCGCGCTCGACGAACTGATCGCGCATCTTCGTGCCGAAGTACGGCGTCATCAGCGAGACCGAGTAGGTGCAGGGCAGGGCCTTGGCCGTGGCGATCGTGCTGCGCACGCTGCGCCAGGTCTCGTTGAGCGAGCCCACGATGAAGAAGCCCGTGACCTGAATGCCCAGCTTCTCGCACAGCGTCATGTTGTCCAGCACGCGCTTGAGCGCGACCTGGTTCTGCCCGATGTCCTTGATCACGGCCTCGTCGACGGACTCGACGCCGGTCATGATGCGCACGAAGCCGGCCTCGCGCAGCGCGAGCAGATCGGCCTCGTTGAGCACCTCGAGGTCCGTCTCCGTGCTGATGCGGAACTGCTTCTCGCCCTTGAGGCGTTCCGCGATCGCGAGCAGATGCGGCTTGCGCCAGGAGATGTTGGGATCGCGCGTCTGAATGTAGCGCGCGCCCAGTCCGCGCAGATAGTCGAGCTCGGCCATGATGTTGTCGATCGAGCGGAAGCGCCATTGCTTCCCTTGATGGACGTAGTACGGGCACATGCTGCAACCTTTCGGGCAGCCGCGGCTCGTGAGCAGATAGAAGACGAAGTCCTCCACGCGACCGCTCGGGCTGTAGTGCGCGATGTCGATGTGATGCCAGGCCGGAAAGGGCACCCCGTCGAGCTCCTCGACGTAGGCCCAATTGGCGGCCGCCATCGGCGTGCCCGGCACCAGATGGTGCGGCAGCGTCTCGCCGTTCAGATAGGGCATCAACAGCGCCTCGACCTCGCCGAAGAAGACCGCGTCCGCCTGGCTTCTGGCGAGCCAGTGGCTGTGCGTGGTCTGCGTGGCGTGGCCGAAGAGGAAGACCTTCGCGCCGGGATGCTGCGCCTTCATGCGATCGGCGAAGGCCAGATCCTCCTCCAGGCTCGGCATGCTCAGCCGCACGCCGATGTGGCTCGGCGACTCGGCCGCCACCGCGCGCAAGGTCGCCTCGCCATCCAGCCGGCGCCCGATCGCGTCGACGAGCTTGAGCGGCACGGCGGCCTTTTCGGCGATCGCCGCCGCGTAAAGCAGATCCATCGGCGGCGTGGGCGGCAGATAGGGCGTGCGCCAGGTGTTGAGGCGCGGCTTGGCGACGCCGATGCCGCCGGCCTTGTCGCGATCGCTGACGAAGCCCTGCATTTCGGGTGGATTGACGAGGACGAGTTTCACGGTCACCTCCTGGGCCTAGCGGCCGATGCCGACGTACACGAAGCCGAGGTCCTTCATCTGCTGCGGATCGAAGACGTTGCGCCCGTCGACGAGCAAGTAGCTCGGATGCATGCCGAGGCGCACGCGGCCCATGTCCAGCTCCTTGAACTGGGGCCACTCGGTCGCGAGCACGATCGCGTCGCAGCCCTCGGCCATCGCGTAGGGATCGTCGAAGCAGCGCAGCTCGGGCAAATCCTGGCGTGCGTGGGCCTCGGCGATCGGGTCGAAAGCGTGCACGCGGGCGCCCAGCTTGATGAGCTGGCGCGCGAGGGTCATCGCGGGCGCGTCGCGCAGGTCGTCGGTCTCCGGCTTGAACGCGAGGCCCAACAGGCCGATCGTCTTGCCCTTGAGGCTCTTGAGATGCGCTTGCAGCTTCAGCAACGCCACCTGGCGCTGCATCTGGTTCACCTCGATCACGGACTTGAGCAGCCGCGCGTCGTAGCCGTAGTCGCGCGCGATGTGGGTCATGGCGCTGACGTCTTTGGGGAAGCAGCTGCCGCCCCAGCCGATGCCGGCGCGCAAAAAGGCGTCGCCGATGCGACGATCGAGGCCGATGCCCCGCGCGACGTTCTCGACGTCGGCGCCGACGCGTTCGCAGATGTTCGCGATCTCGTTGATGAAGCTGATCTTCGTCGCCAAAAAGCAGTTCGCGGCGTACTTGATCATCTCGGCCGAGTTGAGATCCGTCACGACGAACGGAATGCGATGGCCGGGCGCGCCCTCGTAGCGGCCCTCGATCAGCGGCTCGTAGAGCCGGCGCATCCTCTCGATGGCCTGCTCCGAGTTCGAGCCGACGACGATGCGATCGCCGAAGAAGGTGTCGTGAATCGCCGTGCCCTCGCGCAAGAACTCGGGGCAGCTGACCACGTCGAAGTGCAGCGCCTCGCGCCGCCCGCCGGTCTTGGTGGCGGTGCCGCCGCGGCGCTTCTCGCGCCCGTTCACGGCGGCCTCGGCGACGGCGGCTTCTTGAATGCCTTCGCGCACCAGCATCGCCACCCAGTCGCCGCAGCCCACCGGGACGGTGCTCTTGTTGACGATCACCTTGTAACCGTCGAGCGCCGCGCCGATGCCGCGCGCGACCGCCTCCACGAACGAGAGGTCCGCCTCGCCGTTGGGTTGCGGCGGCGTGCCGACCGTGATGAAGACGATCTCCGAGCTCTTCACGCCCTCTTCGAGCGAGGTGAGGAAACGCAGGCGGCCTTGCTTGGCGTTGCGTTCCACGAGCACGTTCAGCCCGGGCTCGTAGATCGGCATGATGCCTTGCTTCAGATTCGCGACCTTCGCTTCGTTGTTGTCGATGCAGGCCACCTCGTGGCCCACCTCGGCAAGACACGCGCCCGTCACGAGGCCCACGTATCCAGTGCCTACCACACAAACCTTCATGACCTTGCCTCCAGTTCGAGTCATGTCCACTGCGCCGGAAGGGCCCCCCTGGGTGCACCTGCACCTGCCTGGGCGAACGCCCCATATCGGCACTTTACCTGGCTCGACGCGAACGGGCTTGGGTCAATTGAACAAAAGCTTCTGGCGGGCGCTCGAAACGCCCGCCGCAAGCGACATCCGCGGCCCGACTTCTTGGCGGCCGGCGCGATCGGTCACTTGTCCGTCTTTCCGGGATGTTTCGGCAGTTGACAGCCCGCGAATTCGGCCACCGCGCCCACGGTCGTGAGGGCCGTGCGCTGAAAGAAGTCCCAGTCGAGCGAATCGAGCGTGTCGTCGTCCGTGTGGTAGCGATTGTCACGAAACGGGCCCGTGTCCGTCAGGAAGATCGCGGGGATCCGCTTCAGCCAGAAGCTGCCCTGGTCGCTGCGCCAGACGTCCTTTGCGGCGAAGTCGGGGGCCGTCACGTCCATGGCGCCGCCTTGCACGCTCAACGCGGCGGGCAGGACGTTCGCGAGCTTCTTGAGCTGATCGATCTGGCCTTTCGTGCCGGGATTGCCCACGGCGAGCAAGAAGTTCGCCGTGTCGGGCAGCGGCAGGCCGGTCGGGGACACCTGGGAGTCGGGCGCCTGGCTCGCGAAGGCCATGCAGTCCATGTTGACGACCAGCTTGATGTGGTCTTGCGCATGGGCCTGCACGTAGGCCTGGCTGCCGAGCAGATTGAGCTCCTCGCCGTCGAAGGCCAGCAGTCGGATGTTGCTGTTGGGATTGCTGTTTTCCAGCAAGCGCGCCGCCGCGAAGAGGATCGCGAGGCCGCTGGTGTTGTCGTCCGCGGGGGTGTACCAGGTGTCGTGGTGGGCGCTGAGAATGACGAAATCGTTGCTTTTGTGGCGGGCGGGGATGTCGGCGTAGACGTTGCAAAAATCGTGGCCGTCGACGCTGAAGGGCTCCAGCACCGGCGTGAGGCCGAGGTCCCGGAATCGCTGCGCGACGTCTTGCGCGATGCCGGTGTGCGGCGTCTCGCCGTAGGTGTCGAAGGTCGGTGGCATCAAGCGCGGGAACATCGTGGGCGATTGCGCGGCGTGGGCGGCCATCATGGCGCCGACGTCGGCGCGCAGATCGTCCTGGGACAGAATCGCGTCCATGGCGTTGACGGCGGAGATGGATTCGACCTCGCGGGTCGCCGGTCGGCCGATGACCAGGCTCGGGTTCAAGCCGGGGCCCTGGCAGCCGGCCAGCGCGATCGCCGTGGCGACGACGAGGAGTCGGTGTTTGGACAATGGCGGCCTCCAATCGGAAATCCCTGGTGCGTGCGCTGGCGCGAGGTTTCGATGGAGTCAATGATATTTCAACGACGTCCGTTAATCCAAGTCAAAATGGTTGAGGACGTTTGGACGATCGGCACGAGCCGGCCCATGTAAAACGCCCGGCACGCGAAGGCGGCCGGGCGAGCATCGGGCGTGCGCGACGCCGTCAGGGTTTGAGCGCTTGCAGGAACGCGGGCCAGCGCGTGGCCTTCGCGAACGCCGTGTTCATGTAGATCGGATCGATCTGGCCGTCGAGCGGCAAGTAGATCGACAATCCGCGCGCGGCGCCCTGCTCGGCGGCGACGTTGTGGGCGACGATGATCGCGCCGTGATTGAACAGCGCCGTTTTGACGCGCACGCACGCCGCCTGCACGAGCGGATTGCTCACGTTCGCGCGCAGCTGGTCGACCACCTCGTCGAGATCGCGGTGGTTGAACGAGGCGGGGTTCGGGCCGGCGACGTAGAAGGGCTTCACCGCGTTGAGCGCTTTGAGAATCGACGCGCGCTGGGTCGGCATCGCCGCGAGCAAGGCGCCCGCCAGGCCGTCGACCGCGTGGGCCAGCGCGTCGGCCTTGGTCAAATCGACGGCCGACACCGTGAAGATGGCCTGCGGATTGACGCGCGCCACGAGATCACGGCCGAGCGTGGCCGCGTTCATCGTGGGCTGGTTGCTCATCGCCTCGAGCGTCTGATCGTAGTTCATGCCGACGGCGTAGGACTCGTCCTCCGAGGCGACCATCACCTTGGCGACGTTGCGCATCTCGTAGGCGACCTCGGTCGAGGCCATCAAGCACGCGTCGAACGAGAGCAGATCGACCGGGCGGTCGCTGCCCGCGGCGATCGCGCTCGCGAGATCCGGCAGGCTGATGCGCGCGTTGCTGCGGTCGTCCTGCGCGATGCCGTAGTAGCCGCCGCCGTGGTCGTTGATGTCCAGCCAAAAGAAGCGCGAAGGGTATTTGCGATTG
>DATNPP010000335.1:0-6580 GCA_036703175.1 Oscillatoriaceae cyanobacterium | reverse complement strand
CAATCGCAAATAGGCCGAGCCGAGCTGGGCCTCGCGCTCGCGCGCCTCTTTCAGGCATTCCTCGACCGCCGGCAACTCGCCGAGTTGCAGGCGAACGAAGCTTTCGATGAACCGGGCGAGCCCGAGCAGAAAGTCGTCGCGCCCGGCGAGCTGGCGGACGTCTTCGAGCAAGCCCGCCGCCTCAGGCCAGCCGCCGAGCTCGCACTCGCACAGCGCGGCGTTCACGCAGGCGAAGGCCTCTTCCTGGCGATGGCCGATCTGGCGGGCGAGGGCGCGATTCGCCTCGAAGTGCGCGCGCGCCTCACCGAAGCGGCCGGCTTGCAGCAGCGCGTTGCCGAGCAACATGTGCGTGTCATTGGTGCCCTGCGCGTCGCCGAGGCGCTCGCGCAAGGCGAGTGCCTCGCGCAGATGGTCGAGGCCTTCGAGCCGCCCCGCTTCGACCAGGCTGTTGCCCAGAAAGGAGAGCGCCTCCGCGAGCGGCTGCAGCGCATTGTGCGCGCGGGCAATTTTGAGGGCCTCATGTGCGTGCCGGGCGGCGCCTTCGCGATCGCCGAGGTAATAGAGCACGCGCCCGAGGGCCAGCAGCGCCCGCAAGCGCTCGTCGAAGGCCGGCAGGGGCGCGAGCACCGCGAGCGCCTGCTCGAGTGCATCGCGCGCGGGCTCGAAGCGGTTCAGCATCTGGCGCGTCTTGCCCAGCGACACGAGCAAGCGTCCCCGTTCCGCCGGCTCTTGCACTTCGTCCAGGCAAGCCGTATAGGTCCCCTCGGCTGCGTCGAGCTCGCCGGTCAAGCGCTGCACGTCCGCCTGAGCGATGCGCAGCGCCAGGCGTTGCGCCCGGAAGCGCTGCGGCTCCGGGTTCTGCTCGATCGCCGCGAGCCCGCTCGCGAAAAGCTCAAGCGCCGCCTCGTTGGCGAAGAGGCCCGCATAGGCGCGGCCGGCCTCGAGGGCGTATTGAACGCGCGGCGCGGTCGCGTCGCTCTGCGCGAAGAGCATCGCCAGGCGATAGAGCTGCGGCGGATCGCGCAGCGCCTCGCCGGGCGGCACGAGCTCGCGCGCGAGTTGCTCGGCGAGCTTGGCGCGCCGAGGCGAGGCCATGCGCTCGCGAATCCAGCCCGCCAGGACGTTCTGGCGAAAGCGGTAAGTGCCGCCGTCGAGCACCAGAAACTCGGAGGAAACCAGCTTCGAGAGCTCCAGCGGCCAGTTGGCGGGCAGCAGGGCCGCGAGCGGGATCAGATCCGCCGTCGTGAACGGCAGCGCATGAAGCGCGAGCACCTCGGCGAGCGCCCGTTGCTCGAGCGACAGGCGCGACCACTGGGCCTCCAACAGGGCCTCGAGGGTCTCGGGCAGGCTCCAGCCGCCGGACTCGCCGAGCTGGCCGGTGCCCAGCAGGTGCCGCAGGCCGGCGGCCGCCCAGCCGGGATTGCCCTCGCTGAACTCCCACATGCGCGCGACGAGGCGCTCGGGCACGCGCGTGGAGACGCAGGTGGGCAGCCAACGCTCGAAAGCCTCGCGCTCCAGCGCTCCGAGCGCCAGCGGCTGGACGAACGGGGGGGCCTGCCGGCACGCGAGCAGCCAGTGCCGTTCGCCGAGCGGGCCCGTGAATCCGCCGATCAGCACCGCGCGGCTCGCAGCGTCGATCGCCTCCCAATCGTCGATCAGCAACAGCTGATCGGACGGCACGAGGGCTTCGAGGGCGCTGTGCAGCGCGCGCGTCAACTTGCCGGGATCGTGGACCGGGCGCACGTGCGGAAACGCCCAGGGCCACAGAGCAGCGATCGCCTCGCGCACCGGCAACGGCAACTCCTCGGCCGCGGTCGGCGCCATGGCGACCGCCCAGCGCCAGAGTCGCTCGAGCAGGCCGTAAGGGCCGTCGCCTTCCTGTGGGGCGAAGCGGCAGGCGGCACGCGCCGCGCGACGCGCATGGCGCTGGGCCTCGCGAAGATGGCGCGAACGCCCCAGGCCGCTCGTGCCGACGAAGGCATGGACGCCGCGCGCAAAATCGAGGCCGATCCAGCGTTCGAACGCGGCGGTCGGCTGCCAGCGCCCCTCCCCCAGCAGCGGCGGCAGCTCGCCCGCGATCTTGAGCAACGCGTCGCGCAGCTGCTCGGCGCTCGCCGGACGATCGGCCGGCTCTTTCACCAGACAGCGCATGAGAAGCCCGGCGAGGGCTGGCGGAAGATGGGGCGCCCGGGCCTGAATCGGCTCGGGTGGTGTCGTCAGCACGGCGGCGAGCAGCGCTTCGGGCGCCAACTCCTCGAAAGGCGCCTTGCCGCAGGCCAGGCGGTAGAGGAGGACACCGAGCGCATACAGATCCGCCGCAGGCCCGGTCGTGCCTTTCTCGAGCGCCTCGGGGGCCAGAAAGAGCGGCGTGCCGCACGCGCCGGCGGTCGGCTCGCCCATCGGCGCGAGCAGGCCGAAATCGACGAGCCGCACGTGGCCGTCGCTTTCGACCAGGACGTTCGCGGGCGACACGTCGTGATGCACCCAGCCGTGCGCGTGGATCTCGGCGAGTGCGGAGGCGATCGCCACGCCGACGCGCAGGATCTCGCTTTCTGGGCACGGGACGTTCAGTTCGGAGAGCGGCGTGCCGGGATAGAAGGGCAACACGAGGTAAGGATGCCCGTCAGCCGCGCGCCCGAAGTCCAACACGGCGCCGAGATGGGGATGCGCCAGACGCGAGCCGAGCGCGAACTCGCGCTGAAACGCCAATTCCGACTTCAGCCCGGCTTCGCGTGCACGCTTGATGAGAAGCTGTCGACCGTCCTCGAAGGCGTCGGCGAGAAAAAGCTGCGCGAAGGCTCCTTCGCGCAGCATCAAACGCACTTTATACGGGCCGATGACGTGATTCGCGCTTGCTTGCTGAATGTCGCTTGCCATACGGCGATTGTAACATGAACGTGCAAGCGTCGGTCAATCGAAAGGCAATTCCGTCACGAGCCCACGTGTTGCAACGGCTCAGGCGACATGCTCGCTTTCAGTCTCCGTGCGTCCCAACAGCGCCCGTAGTTCGGGCTCGTAGAGCACCTCGTGCTCGAGCAGCGCCTGCGCCAGGCGCGACAACTCACGCTCGTGCACCGAGAGCAGCGCGCGCGCCCGCGCCCGTCCCTCGTCGAGGATCAATCCGACGGCCTCGTCCAGTTCCTGCTTGGTCGCTTCGGAGATGGTCAGATCGCGGTAGGCTCCCGGATAGCCCGGGGCGTAGCCCAGATCCCAGACCATCGTCTCGGCGAGCTTGGCCGCACGGGCGAGATCCGAGCTGGCGCCCGAGGTCACGTTGCTCGCGCCGAACATGATCTCTTCGGCCAAGCGGCCGCCGTACAACATGGCGATCTCGGCCAGAAACTCGTCGCGGGTCGTGAGATAGCGATCCTCGTTGTGCACGGCCCAGGCATAGCCCAGGGCGCTGCGTCCGGTGGGCACGATCGAGACCTTGTGCAGGCGCTTGTTGCTGTGCCCGAAGAAGCTCACGACCGCGTGGCCGGCTTCATGGAACGCGACCGTACGGCGCTCCGTCTCGGAGAGCTGGCGGGCGTATTCGTGCCCGAGGCAGACCCGTTCGATCGCCCGCGCGAAGTCCAATTGCGAGACGCGCGCGCGCCCTTCGCGCACCGTGAGGATCGTGGCTTCGTTGACCACGTTCGCGAGATCCGCGCCGCTCATGCTCGTGGTGGCGCGGGCCAGCGCGGCGACGTCCAGGCTGCCCTCGGCCTGCACGCGCTGAATGTAATGGGAAAGAATCGCCTTGCGGCCCTCGAGATCCGGCAGGCCCACGTGCAGCTTGCGATCGAAACGGCCCGGACGCAGCAACGCGGCATCGAGGCTCTCTTCCATGTTCGTCGCGCCGATCGTGATCACGGTGCCCTCGCGGCCGAAGCCGTCCAGTTCGACCAGAAACGCGTTCAGCGTGTTGTTGGCCTCCTGGCCGCCGAACATGTTGGTGCTGCGCGCGCGGGCCAGCGCGTCGATTTCGTCGATGAAGACGATCGCCGCCTTGTGCTTGCGCGCCTCGGCGTAGAGCTTGCGAATGCGCGCCGCGCCCACGCCGACGAAGATCTCGTTGAAGTCCGCGCCGGACATCGAGAAGAAGGGCACGCCCGCCTCGTTGGCGATCGCCTTGGCGAGCAGCGTCTTGCCCGTGCCCGGCGGGCCGACCATCAAAATGCCCTTGGGAATCTTGGCGCCGAGCCGCTTGAACTCTTCGGCATGGCGCAGGAAATCCACGACCTCTTTGGCCTCGCGTTTGGCCTCGTCCACGCCGAGCACGTCGTCGAAGCCGACATGATCGTTCTTGGCCTGGCTGGCCTTGATCTTGGCCTTGTTGAAGCTGTTGCCCAGCACCTTGACGTACACCAAGGCGAAGATCAACGCGTTGAGGGTCACAAAGAGCAGCGTCCCCAGCAGGGACAACATCGTCATCAACCAATCAGTCCACATAGGTGCTCTCCTTCCTGGGGCGCCGGCCTTTTGATCCTAGCAAGACGCCCTCGGACGCCCGTTGGCCAAACGGGAGAATCCGATCGTGCGTGGCCGCCGGGCGTGTCGTCATCACAGCCCGCGCGCCGCGAATGGGCTACGATGCCGGTTATGTCACGATCTTCCGCCTTGCGCCTCGCGCTGGCGGTCGCGCTCAGCTGGCTCGTCCCGGCAGTCGGTCGCGCCGCCAGCCAGCCAGCGCCCGCCATTCCCGTCATTCAAGAAGTCTCCTGGCGCCCCTACGGCCTGGTGCTCAAAGCCACGCTGCCGCTCGAGCCGCAGATCTTCACCCTGCGTGCGCCGTACCGCTTCGTCGTCGATCTGCCGCATGCGGAGTTCGCGGACACCGCGCTCTCCGAGACGATTAAGGTCCATTCGGGCGGCATCGAGCAGGTGCGCATGGCGGAGAAAGACGGCGGCGCCGTGCGACTGGTGGTGGATTGCAGCCAGCCCGTGAGCCTGCAAGTGATGCAACCGGGCCATGGCTCGACGGTGGTCCTCGCGCTCGCCGGCGTGAACTTCAAAGCCCTCACGGCGCTGCTGGCGCCGCCGACCTCGAGCGTGGCCGGCGGCCAGGTGATCCGTGAGGTGTGGGCCCGGGCGGCCGGCGACACCCTGTTGCTTCATCTCAAGACGAACCGCAAGCTGACCTACACGATGTTCGAGGCCGATCCCGATCACCTCGAAATTCGCGTGCCGTCCGGCCGATTGGCGGCCTTGATGCCGGCGCCGACCGGTGCGCTGCAATCGATCACGACGAGCACGAAAAATGGCGAACTGTTGCTCGACGTGGCCCTGCGAGAAGGCTTCTACCGCCTGGACGAAGCGCAGAAAAGCCCGCAGGATCTCCAGCTGACCTTCAAGCCCGCCGCACTGCAACGATTCCCGGGGCGTCCCCTGGTCGTCGTCGATCCCGGCCATGGCGGCGCCGATCCGGGCGCGATCGGGCCGGCGGGCACCGACGAGAAACAAGTTTGCCTCGAGCTCGCAAAGGCGTTGCAGCACGCGCTGGTGGAACATCAATTCAATGCCGTCTTGACGCGCAGCGTGGACACCGAGCTCTGGCTGCAGCCGCGCCTCGATTTGATCAACCAGCTCAAGGCCGACCTGTTCATCAGCCTGCACGCGAACTCCAACACCACGCCGGACTCGACGGGCGTCGAGACGTATTGGCGCAATCCGCCGGACGAAGCCCTCGCCGAGGCCGTGCAGAAGCGCGTGGCAGCCGCCCTCAAACGCCCCGATCGCGGCGTCAAGCAGGAGCGCTTGTTCGTGCTGCGCAACCCGACCGTGCCGTCGATTCTGCTCGAATCGGCCTTCATCTCCAATCCGAACGAGGAGATGCTGCTCGCCGATCCGGACTTCCAGCACGTCGACGCCGAGGCGATCGTGGCCGGCGTCGAGGACTACCTCAAGAGCTCTCAGCAGGCGGATCAGGCGCGTCCGTCGCAACAGGCCCGGGCCGAGGGCCCACAGCCCCTATAAGATTTGCGAAGGGACAATCCGACACGGTTTCCTTCGGGTAGCACGTGGTATAGTGCCGAGGTCCCCGCAGGTCTGGTAGGAGTCGTATGGAACTGAAGCAGTACTGGCAAATCCTTTGGAAGCGCCGCTGGTGGGTTCTTTTGGCTTTTCTCGCCGTGGTCGTCGTCACGGGCGTCGTGACGTTCACCACGCCGCCCGTCTACGAGTCGAGCTCGAAGCTGCTTCTGGAGCAGAAGGACAAGACGCTCTCGGCCCTCGGCACCGACCTGAGCGACATTTCGGACCTTTCTTCGATCTCGCGTAACGGCAGCCCGTTGGATACGCAGGCCGAGCTGCTCAAGAGCGTGCCGGTCGTCATGCAAGTGATCAAGCGGGTCGATCTGCGTGACGCGACCACGGGCAATTTGATCGAGCCCGACGATTTCCTCAAACACGCCGCGGTCGAGACGATCAAGGGCACGGACATTCTGCAAATCTCCTATCAGGACACCAGCCCGATCATGGCGACGCAGGTTGCGGACACCTGGGCGCAGGTCTTCCTCGAGCAGAATCGCCTCGACAACCGCATGGAGGCTTCGAGCGCCGCGCAGTTCATCTCGAGCCAGCTCGACAAGACCAAGGC
>DATNPP010000330.1:0-1940 GCA_036703175.1 Oscillatoriaceae cyanobacterium | reverse complement strand
CCCTCTCCGTAGCGTCGGACCGACTAGCCCCGCTCCGTGATTAGATATGGGGAATCGAGACATTTGGAAGGCCCGACGGCTCCCCTGCGACAGTAAACGCCGTTCGATCGAATCCGAGGCTAGGGGGAAACGGCGACGCCGGCGAACCCAGACATTGAAACGAAGACACGGCATTTGGCTCTGGAATGCGAAAGGGGCCCGAGGCGTTTCCGCCCCGGGCCCCTCCGGTGTCAAATTCGCCGTCGGAACTCAGCGGGCGGTCTGGAACTGCTCCACCACGGCGCTCACGCGCTCGTTGATCGGACGCATCGATTCCTTCACCGAGCCGGACACAGTGTCGGACCAGCGGTTCATCTCGGCGAGGTAGGTGTCGAGGAACGACTTGGCGTAGGACGTCTGCAGCTCCACCGCTTCCTGCAGGCTCTTGGCGCTCGACAGGGTCTTGGCGGCGGCCATCTGGTCCTCGGCGGCCTTCTTGGCGTAGGCGGTGACCTGGGCGCCCAGGGCCTCGGCGCCCTTCGTGGCGGCCGTCATCGAGGCGACCACGGCTTCGAGGTTGCGCTTGGAATGCGAATTGTAGTCCGCGAAGGCCGCGAGGGACTTCTCGACCGTTTCCTTGAACGCTTGGTTCCCGGTTTCGGCGAACCGGTCGGCGGTCGCTTTGGCCGTCTCAGCAGCAGTCGCCATCAGGGACTCTCCTCGTGGACGATTTTGGGTTGAGACAGGCGGAAAGCCTGCCCTTGGAGCGTGGTTCTAAGCCAGCCGCGAACGAAGGTCAATGAATTTTTGTGCACTGCACAATCGCAAGTGCGTGACGAACCCCCGCAGCCCCTCTGCAACTGGATAGGCTGCGCTTCGGTTCCGCTTCACCATAGGGCGGCGCAGGAAATCCGTGAACAGTCCGTATGCGCCGCTCCGTCGCGGTCACCGCTTGTTTACTTTAGGGAAACGCGACGCACGGCATGTTATACAAACGTGAGCGGCGCGTGGCCGCTGTTGCTTTTTTCGACGGACGCCGCATGCGAAGCCCCGCCCGCCGCCTTCTGGTTTCGTTTGTCGCCGCGGCCGTCTGGCTGACCAGCGCGGCGGGAGCCGAGGCGAAGACGCACCACAAGCACGCCGCGGGCGGCCACGTCTCGTCCTTCCTGCACTTCACCGCCCAGCCGAAATACGCCTCGATCGTGGTCGACGCGAAGACCGGCGAGGTGCTCTACGAGCAGAACGCCGACGCCCACCGGTATCCGGCCTCGATCACCAAGATCATGACCATGTACCTGACGTTCGAGGCGCTGCAGGAGCACCGGCTGTCGTTCGACGACCGGCTGACGATCTCGCCCCACGCCGCGGCCCAGGCGCCGTCCAAGGTGGGCCTGAGGGCCGGCCAGACCATCAGCGTGCGCGACGCGATGAAGGCCATCGCCGTGCTGTCCGCCAACGACATGGCCGTCGCCATGGCCGAGAAGCTGGGCGGCACCGAGGCCCACTTCGCCGAGATGATGACGGCCAAGGCCAAGCAGCTGGGCATGAACAACACCCAGTACGTCAACGCCAACGGCCTGCCCGACAACCGCCAGCTGACCACGGCGCGCGACATCGCGACCCTGTCGCGGGCGGTGCTGCGCGACTATCCGCAGTACTACGCCTTCTTCTCCACGCGCGAGTTCACCTACCTCGGCCGGACGACCCGCAACCACAACCACCTGCTCGGCTCGATGCCGGGGGTGGACGGGATCAAGACGGGCTTCACCAACGCGTCGGGCTTCAACCTCGCCGCCTCCGCCGTGCGAGACGACCACCGCCTGATCGCCGTGGTGCTCGGCGGCTCGTCCACCGCCGCGCGCGACCTGCACGTGGAGGGCCTGCTGGACGCCGGCTTCACCGTCATCAAGAAGCGCGAGCTCGGCCAGACCACCACCATCGCCCAGAACCTGCGCGAGCCG
>DATNPP010000319.1:0-2497 GCA_036703175.1 Oscillatoriaceae cyanobacterium | reverse complement strand
CTCAAAAAGGTGCTCGAGCTGGCCGCGCAACAGGCGACGGCGATGGGCCACCAGCTGATCATGCCCGAGCATCTGATGCTCGGCGTGATGCAGGAGGGCGAGAGCCTCGCCGCGCATCTGCTCTCCGAGCACGGCATCAATCCCGAGGAGCTCAAGCGCGAGCACTTCGAGCCGATGGCCGCGCCGACCGAGGAGGGCGCGCCGCAAACCGGCAAGCGGCTGCCGCCGAACCTCACCAAGTATTCGCGCGACCTCACGAGCCTCGCGAACCAGGGCAAGCTGGATCCGGTGGTGGGGCGCGAGAAGGAGATCGAGCGGGTGATCCGCATTCTCTCGCGCAAGACCAAGAACAATCCCGTGCTGATCGGCGAGCCGGGCGTCGGCAAGACGGCGATCGCCGAGGGCCTGGCCCAGCGCATCGTTTCAGGCGACGTACCCGAGCTGCTCGCGGAAAAGAAGGTGCTCGCGCTCGATCTCGGCGGTATGATCGCGGGCGCCAAGTTCCGCGGCGAGTTCGAAGAGCGCTTGAAGGGCCTCATGGACGAGGTGCGGGTGTTGCAGGGCGAGGTGATTCTCTTCATCGACGAGCTGCACACGATCCTGGGCGCCGGCGCGGCCGAAGGCGCGATGGACGCCGCCAACATGCTCAAGCCCGCCCTGGCGCGCGGCGAGATGCAGGTGGTGGGCGCCACCACGCTCGACGAGTACCGCAAGCACATCGAGAAGGACGCCGCTCTCGAGCGGCGCTTCCAGCCGATTCTAGTCGCCGAACCGAGCGCCGAGGAGACGATCGAGATTCTGCGTGGCTTGCGCGACTCGTACGAGGCGCACCACCGCGTGAAGATCCTCAACGAGGCGATTCTCGCGGCGGTCGATCTCTCGAACAAGTACGTCTCGGATCGGTTTTTGCCGGACAAGGCGATCGACCTGCTGGACGAGGCCTGCGCCATGCAGCGCCTCAGCAGCCGCACGGCTTCGGATTCCTGGCGCAAGCTCGAGGAGCAATTGGTGCGATTGGAGAACGAGAAGCAGACCGCGGTGAGTCAGGAGCGCTACCAGCAAGCGGCCGAACTCAAGCAGAAGATCGAGACGCTGCGCGAGGAGCTCGACGGCGTGAAGAAAGGCTGGCAGGCCGCCAAGGGCACCAGCGAGCCTTCGGTCTCGGCCGAAGAGATCGCGAAGGTCGTTTCCGAGTGGACGGGCATTCCCGCGAACCGATTGGTTCAAGAGGAGCTCGAGAAGCTGCTCGAAATGGAGGCGCACCTGCAAGAGCGCGTCATCGGCCAGGAAGAGGCCGTTCGCGCGGTCTCGGAAGCCGTGCGCCGGGCGCGCTCGGGCCTCAAGGACCTCACGCGGCCGATCGGCAGCTTCATCTTCCTGGGCCCGACGGGCGTGGGTAAGACCGAGCTGGCGCGTGCGCTGGCGGAGTTCTTGTTCAACGACGAGGCCGCGATGGTGCGCTTCGACATGTCCGAGTACATGGAGAAGCACACGGTGTCCCGATTGGTCGGCGCGCCTCCGGGCTACGTGGGTTACGAGGAAGCGGGTCAGCTGACCGAGGCCGTGCGGCGCAAGCCGTACTCGGTGTTGCTGTTCGACGAGATCGAGAAGGCGCATCCGGACGTGTTCAACATCCTGCTGCAGATTCTCGACGACGGCCGCCTCACCGACGCCCAGGGCCGCACGGTCAGCTTCAAGAACACGATCGTGATCATGACCAGCAACGTCGGCGCGCAGCACCTGGTGCGCCAGGGCGGCGGCATCGGCTTCGTCTCGGGCAACGAGGCGGAATCGCGCAGCTGGGATCGCATGAAGGAAACGGCCCTCGAGGCCCTCAAGGACGCCTTCCGGCCCGAGTTCCTGAACCGCGTCGACGAGACGATCGTCTTCCATCCGCTGACGCAAAAGCAGATTCTGCGCATCGTCGATCTGATGCTCGACGTCACGCAGCGCAAGCTGCGCGGCCAGAACATCGAGCTCGTGCTCACGCAGGAGGCCAAGAACGCGCTCGCCGAGAAGGGCTACGATCCCCACTACGGCGCGCGCCCGCTGCGCCGTGCGATCCAGCGTCAGCTGGAGACGCCGCTCTCGAACCTGCTGCTCAAGGGCGAGTTCGTGGAGGGCGATCGCATTCGCGCGGATTACGCGGACGGCCAGTTCACCTTCTTCCGCGAGGGCAAGGTCGAGGCGCCGGTGGCGCCCCAAGAGTAACGCGACGCGAAAGGCGCCCGCTCCTAGTCCGGAGCGGGCGCTTCGTTTTCGCTTCGCCGGTACAGCGTGAGGCACGACTCGGAGTAGTGGCTCGTCTTGAGGCGCCGGAACGCGTCGATGTTCTCGGGCAGCGCGCGATCGCGGCGATGTTCCACCACCAGCCGCCCATCCTGCGCGAGCAAGCCGGCCTGGGCGATCGCGGCGACGACGGGCGTCGGATCGAGCGCATACGGCGGATCGAGAAAAATCACGTCGAAGGTCTTGCCGGAAAGGCGCGGAATGGCCT
>DATNPP010000299.1:0-6652 GCA_036703175.1 Oscillatoriaceae cyanobacterium | reverse complement strand
CAACCAACTTGGTGCGGCGACCTTCCTCGAGACCCAGCGAGAGGACGACCTCGTGGATGCCCACGCGGAGGGCTTTTTCCACTTCGCTGTAGAGGCGGGTGCGGGTGTGGTTGGGGTTCACTTTGTTCTGGCGCATCGGGTTTTCTCCTTCAACTCAACTCTTGTGAGGGGTATATCCACCCGACCGGTTGCAACAGGGTTGCAACTGCTGCCCAGGACGTTGTGTTTCGGTTAACTTCTCCTTGTTTTTAACGTAAGCGTCCACGGATGCTTCCAAATACCACTCGCCCCGCCCAAGAGGGGCGGGGCGAGCAAACCGTCGGAGGTGGCCGGGTCTATTACGACCAACCAGGCGGCAAGGCGTCCCGGTTGTCGCCGCGCGGCAGCGGCGCGGACTCGGGAATGTCCTCGCTGGCTCTGGCCTCGGCCCAGGGGAAGTAGTAGCACTCCAGGACGATCGAGATGGCGATCGCCACCGGAATGGCCATGAAGGCCCCCACCAGGCCGTGCAACGTGCCGCCGACGAGCAATGCCAGAGCGATCCAGACCGGGTGGATGCCGAGCGTGCGGCCCATGATGAGCGGAAAGATGAACTGCCCGATGAGCTGCTGGATCACCGTGTAGACGATCAACGTCCACAAGGCCAACTGCGGCGAATGCGAGAAGCCCGCGGACACCGCGAGGCCGCCGCCGATCAGGGGGCCGACGAAGGGAATGGCCTGCAAAATGGCCGTCAGCGCGCCGATGAGCAGCGCATACGGAACGCCCATCGCCCCGAGGGCGCCCCACGTGATGACGCCCGCCAGCAAACAAATAACGACCAGGCCGAGCATGTAATGGCCGATGCGTTCTTGAAGGGTGCGCGCCAGCGCCGGCAGCTGCGCTTTTTGGGAGAAAGGGATCAAGCGCAGCAAGGTGTCCATCAGGCGTCGCCCATCCAGCAGAATGAACAGCGCCAGAAAGAGGATCGACAAGGCCACGATCAGCAGCCAGATGACCCGCGTGGTCCAGGAGAACGCGCTGCCGAGCATCGTCGAGCCTTGCTGGGCCAGATAGGCCATGACCTGGCTGCCGGGCGGAATCAACGGATGCCGCTCGTGCCATCTGGCCAGCAGTCCCTGAAATTGTTCGGCGTAGTCCGGCAGGCGCCCGGCCAGTTCCTGGCCCTGCGTCATCACGGCCGGAATCAGCACGAGCACCAAGATCGTGGCGCCGCTCAGCAGGGCGAGGTAGGCGATCGTGACCGCCAGGCCGCGCGGCATGCGGCGGCGCGTCAGCCAGGCGACGGCCGGCTCGAGCGTGGCGGCGAGCAATAGCGCGCCGAGCATGATCATCCAGACCTCGACCAGCGTCACCACGCTCCAGGCCAGTCCGGCGATCAGAAGGACGCCGGCGGTGGCCGCCATGGCTTTGTAAAAGAGGCTGCGGTAGGCCGTGGGACCCGGCACGACGACGGGATTCGCCTCGATCAGCTCACGGAAACGTTCCAGCGCTGCGTCGAGGTCCTGCACCAGAATGCCCGAGCCGCCGGGCCGAAACGGCGCCTCGCCCGCCTCACTGATCGTGACGCGTAAGCGTGTGCGATTGCCCGAGAGGGGCTCGAAATCCACCAGGCCCTTGTGCAGCGTGCCGGCGGCACGGCCCTCCCAGGCGAGCTGGCGTTGAGGCAGATCCTGCACGAGCGCCGTGTCCCACTCGACGGTGTTGCCGTCCGCGGCCTCGGCGCTCCAGTGCATGGAAAGGTTGCTGGTGCGGCGAACTTCGCGCACGTGGGGCAGAATCGCCGGCAGGTTCTCCCAACGGGCCCACCACTGGTAGACCCGATCGATCGGGGCCTTGACGACGATGCTGCGCTGAACCCGGGGCAACGGCGATTCTCCTCAAGGGCACTATACCCCTCGGATTCGCGCTTGCTGCGGGGAGATCGTCGTCAGGTGGGCAGCGTGATCGGCATGACGCCGCTGCGCATGTACGAGAGGCTCATCAGCGCGAAGGATCGCACCGCGGGCATGCCGTGGGCGCAGGCGTCGTCCTCTTCGCCATGCAGGTGCAGGTTCTGCCAGTGGTAGGCGATCGCCCCGTGCCCGTGGCTCATGTGCTGCACCTCCACCACGCGGTAGCAGTGCGGGTGCTCCACCAGCGAGGGGCCGAGCATCAAATCGGCGGGGCCGAAGGTGTTCAAGCCGCCGAAATGGTAGTGGCCGGCGAACATCAACTGGACGTTCGGGAAGTCGTTCAGCACGGTCTCGAGGCGATGCACGTCGGGCGTCTCGAACTTCAACTTGTCCATGAAGGGATACGGCGTGATCGGCGGATGGTGCAGGGCGATGAAGACCGTCTCGTCGCGATACTTGGTCAGCACCTCGCGCAGCCAGCGCGCCTGGCGCTCCGAGAAGTGGCCGGTCCAGGCCAGGTAGCTGTCGCCCGCGATGTCGGTCGAATCCAGCACGACGAAGCGCAGCCCGGGAAGCGGCGAGAAATGGTAGTAGGGATCGCCTTGAATCAGGCCGTGATCCTTGAAAGAGTTGCACAAAAAGCGCTTGCGCTGAAGGAGGTGGTGCCCCTCGGTGTCGTGGTTGCCGAGCGCGATGTAGTAAGGATGCTTGAGGCCTTGCAGGGCGTCCTGCAACGCCGGCATATCCGCTTCGACGTCTTCGGGATAGTGGAACATGTCGCCCGTAAAGAGGACGAAATCCAGGTCCTGCTGATTGAGGTCGGCGACCGCGCGCTTGATGTGGACGTGCGAGGTGGGGTAACGGTTGGTGGGCCGCGTGGTGAAGTGCAGATCCGTCAAATGGGCGAAGCGCAGCATGCGCAAGCCGCCGCCGGTCAAATCATGGGCATCCGCAAAGGCGTTCGGAAGGAGTTGGGGCAGGACCAAACTGCCGGCGGCGAGGCCGGCGCCCTTCATGAACATCCGGCGGGTGATCGGTTGCAGAATTTTGGATTCCATCGCGCTCACTGCTGAAAATCGTCTCTCCAAGGTCTTTGTACCACGGATTCCGGACTTCGGACGCCGAAAATCGAGCAGGCAAGCGGGCTTCGACCCTCGCCAGGATGGCCTGGGTTCGCCTCAACAGGGGCCTTCGTCGGCAGGACGCTCCGACGTTAAGTATTGTGTTTCTCTCGCCGAAAACGCCCGTGAGAAGCCATATCAGGGCTCAATAGGCGAGGGCTCCGTCAATCACTCTGCCGGTTGCTTGGGCGGGCGCCTCGATGGCGAGGAGGCGTGCCAGCGTGGGGGCCACGTCGGTGCCGCGAATGCCCGGTAGCAACGCGCCGCGGCGAATGCCGTCGCCGACGGCGAAAAAGAGGCTCTCGCGCTCGGGGCCGAGGAACTGGTAGGGCCGCGTGCCGGTCTCGTCCGGCATGCGTTGCCGGTACATCGCGTCGCCGTCCCAGGCCGGCTTCGCGACGTAGCCGGGCTGCAACTCCATGTAGAGCCGATCCTTGGCCGAGGAAAGGCCGTAGCGCCGGGAGAGCCAGGGCGAGGTCTGTTGAAGATTTTGCACCAACGGCACGATGCCGCCCGGCGCTTTGACTTTGAGGCCCTTGAAGGCCAGGCGCACCTGCGCCAATACGTTCGGCACGTCGCCCGGCGGCACGATGCCGCCCGGTCGCCCCAGCGTGTTGACGATGATGTAGCCGCCGTTTTGAACGGCATACATGGCCCGGGTGTGTGCGAAGTCGATATTTCCGGCATTGTCGAGCGCCAACAACCCCGCCTGGCGCAGCACGACGTTGGGCAGGAAGTCCCAACGCGCGGGCGCATAGCCGGAATCCCCGACCAGGGCGAAGGCCGTGTGGGCCGGCAGCGATCGCTGCAATCCGCCGATGAAGGCATCGAGATCCAAAAATACTTGCCGCATCGCGGGATTCAACACGCGCGCCGCGTTCGGCAAATACGCCGGCGAGTGCGGCTCGAGGTAGCCCTGCCACATGGCGTCGATCTCGCCCGGAAACGGCAGCACTTCAAGAAACAGGTCCCACGGCTGCTGCGTCACGAGCGCCTGGGTGCTGCCCGAAAGGGTCTTGAGCGCGAACCGGACGGTGTCGAGGTAGCGCGCCTCGGCGGTGCCGTCGCCGCCTTCGACCAGCGGACGCCCGAACTCGCCCTGCAAGTAGGCATGTCGGCCGCCTTCGGGCACCAGCGCGGCGCCGCGGGCATACAACTCGGGAAGCCAGGCGGGGCGGTTCGCGTGCAACTCGCACGGCGAGGTGTGATACAGCATCACCTCGTGGCCGTCCGGGGAGAGGGCAAAGAGCCGAAAGTAGGTGGTGGCGAGTCCTTGCGGATAGCGCACCGAGACCGGTGCGCTCCAGGCCGCGGTGTTCAGAGGCGCGAGCGGCTTGAGCACCGCGAAGGATTCACGGGCGTCCTGGCTGCGGCTCATCAAGCAGGTGTCGTACCCGACCGTCGGATCGCGCGGGTCGTCGTAGAGCAGCAGATGGAAGTGGTCGAGCCCGAGCGTTTCCTCCCAGGCGAGCGGCTGAAGCGGCCCGTGTGCCGGCAGTCCCTGCCAGCCGTGGGCCGGGTCGGGCGCGGACGACAGTCGCCAGGTGCCTTCCGGCGCGAGCGCGCCCGAAAGGCCCTCGACGATCGCGAGACGATCGTCGAGCCCGTCGCCCCAACGGCCTCCCGGCGTGAAGGCGCCGAGTGAGGTGGTTTGCGGGATGTTGAAGGCGAGCACGCGGCGCCCCTGGCGCGCGGCGGTGACGAAGAGCGGTTCGGCCTGAAAGGCGGCGGGATCGTTGCCGCTCATCGTGGCCGTGATCGGCTCGTTCGCCGCGGGCGGCACCGGCGTCCAATCGCCGTCGATGCCATGGGTGTCGGCGAAGGCGCCGGTCCACAGGGTCGCCTGCGCCGAGGCCGCCTGGGCCGCGAAGCCCGGATCGACGTAGGCGACGGTGGCCCCTTCGCCGCGCATGCGCGCCAGGTTCGGCATCGCGCCTTCGACGAGCATGCGCGAAAAGAGCGCCTCGCCCGCGCCGCTCAGCCCCAACACGGCGACGCGCTTCGGTGCGGGCGCCGCGATCGCCGGTGCGGCGGCGAGAAGCGCCAGGATGGCCAACAGAGCACGTCGCACGAGGATCCTCGGAAGCGTTCGGGGCAGCGATGAAAGCGGGATTCAAACGCTCGGCGGAACGAGCGCGGTCACGTCCGGCACCAGCCAATCGGCGTGGGGGGCCAACATCTCATGTGTACCCACGCCGCCGAGCACTCCAATCGTCGCGAAGGCGCCAGCGGCGCGTCCCATTTGCAGATCGACGAGCCCGTCGCCGATCATCGCCGCGGCGTGCGGCCCGACGCCGGACTCGCCGCAGGCGAGCCGGAACATCTCGGGGGCCGGCTTGCCGCGTGCGACGCGGTCGCTTCCGACGCAGGCGATGGCGAGCCCGTCGAGGCGATTGTGCGCGAGAAATTCTCGAATTCCGCTCGTGGTGTCGGTGCTGGCGATCGCGAGACGCCAGCCGGATTGTGCGAGATGCCGCAGCGTGTCGCCGGCGCCCGGAAGCGCGGCATGGCGGTCGGCCATCGACACGGCGGCATCGGCTTGTGCGAATGCCGTCTCGGCGATGGCGCGCGCCTCCGGCACGCCGACCGCTTCCAGGCAGGCGGCGGCGACGGCGATCGCCTGTGTCCGACTGCCCGTCGCGAGCAAGCCTTGCGGCAGCGGGCGCCAGGCGGTATCGACGCCGAAGCCGGCCTTGAGCGCTTCGACGAGGTCGGCGAGGCCGCTGAGCCGCGTGAGTGCGTCCACTCGCGCGCGCACCATGGCGCCCCAGGCGCGGTGGAAGTCCGCCAGCACGCCGTCCTTGTCGAAGACGAGCAAGGCGCCTTCGCGCGGCCCGTCCGGAAGGTTCAGGCTCGGCAAGCTCAGTCGCTTTCGCCCGGATTGCCGGGCAGGTCCGCCAGTTTTTGTATCAAGCGGCTGGCCGCCAACTTGGATAGCGCCTCAGGAGCTACCTCGAGCGCCACGTCGTGACGCTTGGCCAAGCGGCGCAGATAGCGTTGCTGATTGGCCGTGGCGGGCTCGCGATCCATGCGCACTTCTTTGTAGCGCTGGCGCTGAACCCGGGCGCGTTGCTTGGCTTCGGTCTGGCGCGCCGCGAAGGCCAGGGCCCGCGCGAAGCCGGCTTGCCAGTCGCCGTCGGCAATCCAGTCTGCATAGACCGCGGCGCGGCCGACACCTTGCTGCTGGCGCTCGGCCCACTCTTCGGCGAGCTCGGTGTCCGTCAGGCGCGGGTAGTCGCCGCGGAGCACGCGAATCTGGCGGCAGAGTTCTTTGACCTCACGTGGCTCCAGGGGCGGAATGAAGGGGTACGCGTTCATACTCCATGGTACCGTTTCGCCACGGGGGTGACAAGGCCCCGGAATGCCCTCCAAGTCTTGCTCGCCGGCAGTTCCCGTCCCCCTCTCCCCGGTGGGGGAGAGGGACGCCGAAGCCCTGTTCAGGGGCTGAGGCTGGGAGAGGGGGACTCCCGGCGGCTCACTGAGAGATTGCCTCACCCGGCGACCGCAAGGAGACTCCCTCTCCCAGTCCGTGTCCCTGGACGGGCCACTGACGTCCCTCCCCCCCACCGGGGAGAGGGGGAAAGCGTGGCGGATCTGTTAGAATGGAGCTGAGGAGTCCTTATGCAGCGGATCTGG
>DATNPP010000233.1:0-6471 GCA_036703175.1 Oscillatoriaceae cyanobacterium | reverse complement strand
CCTGGGTGATCAAGAAGTTCAAGTACACGTCGAGGTGCGCGAGGCCATCCGGCGTGAGCATCGCTGCCTTGCGCAAGAACGGCTTGAGCTCGTCCTGTACGACCATCGGGATGGCCTGTTCGACCTGTCCGCGCGCCATCTTGAAGACCTCGTCCGTGCCCTCCTTGATGCCGGCGGCGATCTCGGGAATCGTCTCGTGCGGCGGGCGCCCGGAGAGCAGCGCCTCGATCGGGCCAACGCCGCCCTTGAAGCCGAGCAACTGCAGAATCTGGTTTTCGGTGACGCCGACCTCGCGCGCACGGCTCAGCATGAACGACGCGACGTGCTCGAAGGGCGACGGGGATTGGCTGCTCATAGGGTGAATCCTCACAGAGTCTGCCGACGGGCCTACCGCGGCCCGAGGGCGACAGCGCATGATACCATTCCGCCGCGCCCCGCGCGATGCCTCAGAACAGATCCTGCGTGCGCGGCGGCGGCGCGCTGGGCCGCTTTCCGGCGAGCGTCTCGGTGAAGCGCCGCAGCGCGAGCACCTCGGCCTTGTGGTAGAAGCTCTGGCCGTCGATCGTCACGAACGGGCGAATCTGCCCGCGTTGCACCCAGGCCTGGAACACGGGCAACGCGACGCCGGCCGTCCAGGCGGCGGTCGTCGGGCCGACCAGATCTTCACTTTCGACGAGCATGGGCACCCTCCGCGCTTATGTTACCCAGCGGCGCGGCCGAATCGCCGTGATGCACGCACGGGACGCCGCGGCGATCACCGACGCGGCGTTGCGATCGCGCTAGGCTGATGTCGCGCGGTGCGAAAGCCGCCGTGCGGGGAATACTGGGCATGTCGGCATGCACGCAGGAGTTTGATCCCCATGCATCCCTGGTTGCAACGGATTCCGCTGGCCCTCGCGATCGCGGGGGCGCTCGCCGCGCCGGCTTTCGCGAGCCCGGTGATCGTCACGGTCCAGCTCGACGGCGCCTCGGTGCCCGAAGGCACCCTGGTGGCGGCCTTCTCCTACGACGTGCGCGCGGCTTACGCCAAGGTGATCGCCCAGGACACGCCGTCCGGCATGGCGAAGGCCCTGACGCCGCTGCCGCTCTGGTCGGACTTCAGTCTCATCAACGCCGAGCAACTGGAGACCTTCCGCGACGACTTCCGCAAGGCGCACATCGGCGAAAAGAGCCTGCTCAAGACCGTGATGCCCGAGTTCGACGCCGTGTACAAGAAGTTCGGCGAACAAGCCCCGTCGGGCGACGAGGTCGATCTCAGCGGCCAGGAGTCGGGCCAGGCGGCCTGGTGCCGCAAGATCACGGGCGATCTCAACGTGGTCATTCGACGCTACAACATCCAGCACCCGGCGCAGAACAGCGCCGATCCGGTGCAGGTGGACCACGACATGGCCGCCGTCGCCGCCGCGGCGGGCGCGAACCCGGCGATCGCCTATCAGACCGACGAGACCAACGGCGACGGTACGGCCAGCTTCGATCTGCCGGCCGGCACCTGGTACTTCGCGTGCCAGACGGGCGGCCGAAGCTGGTATCTGGGCGCCCACCTCGGGGCCAACGGCGGCCGCATCGTGCTCACGCCGAACCAGTCCACCACGGATGCGCTCGACCTGCCCGCCTGGCTGGGCGACTGATCGCGACGCGCCCCCTCCGAGCCCCCGTCGCTCCTGCACGACTTAACTTCGGCTTCACGCTGACGACATTCCTGCGCCACGCGGCTCCGCTAGGATGAGACCGTGGTGGTGATGACACGCCGATGTGACGAGAGTCTCACCCGTTACCCGGTGCGCGTCATCGCGCGTGTCATCGCCCTGCCCTAAGCTGGAATCAGACCTTCAGCCCAAGCCCGAAGAGGAGCCGTCATGTTCGATCCCAACGTCAATCGCCGCGCGCTCGACCTGCCCTTCTGGCTCGATGGGACGCTGCCGCCGGCGCTGCCCCCGCGTCCGGTCGTGAAGGTCGTGAAAAAGGCCGAGAAAGAGCGCCTCTTCAAACGCATCAACCGCCGCCAGGCCTGGTGAATCCCTTTTCTACCCGCCCGCTCCCCCGCGGGCTTTCCATACCCGATCTCCTGCTCGACAGGCTCCGTGCAAGCGGAGCCTGTCGAGTTTCGAAAGAACGCGGTTCCCAGATAATTAGCATTATCACGTGTGAAAAATTGGCGAGTTTCGCAAACGCCTGATGATAGGCTTTCAGAGGCCCGTCTTGATCGCCGCTCGACGGGGTGGGCCAGATAATCCGGTGGAATCCCGGCTTTGCGCCGGATAACGCGGTGGGCTTCAGAGGGGCCTTCCGTCCCCTTGTGACGAGTGTGCCTGGGCCTTCCGCGCGACCGTGTCGAAATGACCATAACGCGGCTGCCTATCCGACGACGCTTTGGGTATATGGGTAGCAAGCGGAGGTTCCGACGATGCAGGCTCGTTTTCTGATTGCTGGGCTGTTGACGCTCACGCTGGGCTGCCAGGTCGCGCTGCCTTCGGGGAGCGGGCAGGGTCGCCTGAGCAAGTCGTCGACGTCGGGGGCGATCGCGCCGAAGACGCCCGATATCGTCACCGATCCGCTGCGCATCGTCAACGCGGCTCAGGTCGACCTGATCGGCAAGGTCAAGCTGATCGGCAAGGTCAAGCTGGTCTCGGACAAGGGCCTCGGCATCATCTCGAACAACACGGGCAACCTCGTCTCGGACAAGGGGCTCGGTTTGGTCGGCAACAACAGCGCCGGCATCGTGAGCAACAACTCCGGCGGCTACCGCGTGCTCGACGCGGCCTCGCAGACCGCCTCGTCCCCCCAGGCCGCGCAGGAGTCGCTGCTGGCCGATGCGACGATTTACGTCATGGACGCCGCGGGCAACGTGCTCGCCACGCCCGATCGCAAGCCGATCACGGCCACGACGGACGCGCAGGGCAACTACACCTTCAGCGCGGATCTGCCCAAGGAGAACCTGCTGCTGCGCATCAAGCTGCACGACGGCGGCGAGCTCAAGGCGATCCTGCCGAACGTGGACGGGAACCTCGACCGCAGCAGCTTCGACATCGACACGGCCACGTCGTTCGGTGCGAACTACGTCCTGCAGAAGTACGTGCAGAGCAAG
This sequence comes from Oscillatoriaceae cyanobacterium, assembly GCA_036703175.1. Taxonomy (GTDB): domain Bacteria; phylum Cyanobacteriota; class Sericytochromatia; order S15B-MN24; family JAQBPE01; genus DATNPP01. The sequence goes on along the minus strand of DATNPP010000233.1, from coordinate 3,386 downwards.
CAGGAGGTCTTCGATCGATTGCCGGTGGCCGATTCCGACGCCCTCACGAAAGACATGGAGGCGGCGCGCGCCTACTACACCGGCAAGGCGCCCAGTTACCAGGTCGACGAGCAGGTCGCGGACACCGAGACGCTGCGTCAGAAGGCCGCCGACCTCAACACCGAGCTCGATCACATCAAGGCGATCCTGCTCGTCGGCCAATCCGACCTCGGCAATGGCCTCAATGCGACCAAGGTGGCCCTTTCGACGCCGTCGGGCGTCTTCGCAGACGCCAAAGGCGACGTCTTCGTCGGAGAGATTTCAGGCTTTCGCATCCGCGAGGTCACGCCCGACGGCAAGATCAAGGTCTTCGCGGGCGTCGGCTCTCCGGCCAATACGACCGTCGGCGCGGTCTTCTCGATTCTGCCGCTGCCTGACGGCAGCCTTCTAGCGGCTGATCCGCTGACGAACACGGTCTTCAAGGTCAGCGCGGACGGAAGTACCGTGTCGGCGTTCGCGGGCACGGCCACGTCGGACCAGGGCGCGGTCGGCGGGGCGGCGGCGCAGACCTCGATCGTGGGCCCGACCGGGCTCGCGCGCGGCAGCGACGGCACGATCTACATCGGCGAGAATCCGATGGAGGGCAACGCGACCAACGGCCGCATTCTCGCCGTGGACGCGAAGGGGCTGCTCAGCGAGGTCACGCCGCCCGCCGGCTGGGAAGGCATCGATGCTTGCGGCCTGGCGGTCGATACCCAGGGGCGCTTGTGGTGCCTGAACGGCGGCAAGGACAGGGCGCTCGCGCGTCGTGAGACCAACGGCACCTGGACCATGGTCGCGACGGACCTGGCCGTGGATCGGTACGCGCGCCTGCAGGCCGACAAGAACGGCGGCGTCTACATGTCGCTCTCGACGGGCAATCAGGTCGTCGAGGTCGATGCCGCGGGCCACCAGACGGTCGTCGCGGGAACGGGGGCTGTGGGCAGCGACGGCGACGGCGGCCCGGCCACCCAGGCGACGCTGAACACGCCGTGCGGCTTGTGGCTCAACCCCGACGGCACCCTATTCGTGGCGGACAAGGGCAACGGCCTGCTTCGGGCGATCGCCCCCGACGGAACCATCGAGACGATCGCCGGCACGCGGGGCGTGACGCAGGAGGGCGCGGCGATGGGGCTGTCGATCAACAACCCGACCGGCATCGCGCTCGATCCGCAAGGCCGGTTGGTGATCGCGGAGTCCGGCAGCAGCACGATCAAGCGCCTCGACGGACAGACGGTGACGCTGATCGCCGGCACGACGCAAGGCTTTTCAGGTGACGGCGGCCCGGCGACGAAGGCGCAGATGGGCACACCCAGCGGCATCTGCTACGACGACGCGGGCAATCTCTACGTGATCGATTCCTCGGACATCTGTCTGCGCAAGATCGACCCCTCCGGCGTCATCACCACGGTGGCGGGCGTGCCCAATGGGCGCGGGAACGACTTTTCGAGCAATCCGCTCGTGTTGAGCGTTCCGGCTCTGCAGTGCCACATGCGCACGCCCTGGGGACTGGCCTTCGGCCCGGATCACTGCGTGTATTGGTCGGACAACGAGAACAATCAGATCTGCAAGCTGGACGCCAGCGGCACGGTGACACTCGTCGCCGGCTCGCCGGACAACGCCTCGGGCGATTCGGGTGACGGCGGGCCCGCCACTCAAGCGCTGCTCTTCAAACCGAGCAGCCTCGCGTTCGACAGCCAGGGCAACTTGTACGTGGCGGATTCGGCCAATCTGCGCATTCGCAAGATCGACCATGCCACGCACGTGATCACGACCTTCGCGGGCGTTCCTGTCAGCACGGCGATCAGCACCTTGTTGACGGGCGGTGCCACTCAAGACGACGTCGAGGCGAAGTCCGCCGTGTTGTTGGGGCCGGCCGCCTTGTGCTTCGATGCCCAGGGAGACCTCTTCGAGAGCGAAACGGGCTCTGCGAACATCTCGAACCTCGGCGTCGCCCTGCACGGTCTGCCGACGTCGTTGCTGCCGCAAATCGGCGCTCGCATTCGCGAGATTACGCCCGACGGCAAGATCCATACCATCGCGGGCCAAGGCGGCAAGGTGCTGACGGATGCCTCCGGCGACAATGCGCTGTCGCTCGCGGCGTTCATGCTGTTCGACGCCAAAGGGGAGTTGGTGTTCTCGGACGGCGGCGACAATCAGGTCAAGCTGATCCCCAAGGATGCGTTCTAGCCGCTTCCGGCACGTAACATAAACTGCACGCAGGTGCCTCCGTTCGGGTATAAATGATTCAAGCGGAGGTTGCAACGATGCGCGCTCGTCTTCTGATTGCTGGGCTGTTGACGCTCACCATGGGCTGTCAGGCCGCGCTGCCTTCGGCGACGGGTCAGAGGCGCGTCACCAAGCCCACCGCTTTGGCGTCGATCGCGCCGCACACGCCGCCCGAATTCGCCGCCGATCCGATGCGCATCGTCGACGCGGCTCAGGCCGACCTGATCGGCAAGGTCAAGCTGATCGGCAAGGTCAAGCTGATCTCGGACAAGGGCCTCGGCATCATCTCGAACAACACCGGCAACCTCATTTCGGACAAGGGCCTGGGCCTAATCGGCAACAACAGCGCCGGCATCGTCTCGAACAATTCGGGCGGCTACCGTGTGTTCGACGCGGCCTCTCAGACGGCCTCGGCGGGCAAGGCCACGCAGGAATCGCTATTGGCCGACGCGACCATCTACATCATGGACGCCGCGGGCAACGTGCTCGCCACGCCGGACCACAAGCCGATCACGGTCAAGACGGACGCGCAGGGCAACTATTCGTTCAACAACATCGCCCTGCCCAAGGAGAACCTGCTGCTGCGCATCGACCTGTACAACGGCGGCCAGCTCACGGCGATCCTGCCCAATGTGGACGGAAACCTCGACCGCAGCAGCTTCGACATCGACACCGCCACGTCGTTCGGGGCGAACTACGTCCTGCAGAAGTACGTGCAGAGCAAGCAGGAGGTCTTCGATCGCCTGCCCGTCGCCGATTCCGACGCCCTCACGAAGGACATGGAAGACGCGCGCGCCTACTATACCGGCAAGGCGCCGAGTTACAAGGTCGACGAGCAGGTCACGGACACCGAGACCTTGCGTCAAAAGGCCGCCCCGCTCAGCACCGAGCTCGATCACATCAAGGCGATCCTGCTCGTCGGGCAATCGAATCTGGGCACCGGCCTCCAGGCGACGAAGGTGTCGTTGTCGAATCCGTCCGCCGTTTGCCGCGACTCCCAGGGCAACATTTTCATCGCCGAGACCTCGGGTCTGCGCATACGCGAGGTGATGCAGGACGGCACGGTGGACTCGTTCGCCGGCGGGGGCTCCACGGCGAGCGGACCGATCGGGACGCCGTTCGACCTTCTGCCGCTGCCG
>DATNPP010000205.1:0-8076 GCA_036703175.1 Oscillatoriaceae cyanobacterium | reverse complement strand
CGGCCGGCCCCCTGTTCGGCCACGCGGCGCCTCGCTCGCCGACCGCCGAGCGTCACGCCGCTCTGCCGAAAGCGCCGCCAGGATCTCGCTCGGGCCACGCCTGTCCGGTCGCGCGCGGCTGAGGGCCGCCGGACAGAAATGGTCGCGTTCGCCGAGCGACCGTTGCCGCGCGGCCGCGGGGGCGTCACAGTGCAAACATGGCCAAGGATCCTGCGATCAAGCGAACTGAGCCCGGCCTGATGCGGCCGGAGGACTTCGGCATCGGCCAGCTCTTCGAGCGCGTGCCGGATGCGATCATCGTGCGCCGGCAGCCCGGCAGCCGCATCGTTCTGTGGAATCCGGCGGCCGAGGCGATCTTCGGCTACGGCGAGGCCGAGATGCTGGGCCGCTCCTTCGAGGAGTTGCGCACCGGTCCGCCCGTCGAGGCCCACCGACCGTTCGTGCAGCTGGAGGCCCAGCGCAAGGACGGCCGCCAGATCGTGATCGAGCTCTCCTGGAGCCCGATCGTCAACAGCCGGGTGCCCGGCGAGTTCGAGCTGGCGATCGCGCGCGACGTGAGCGCCCGCTTCGAGGCCGAGCAGGCCCTGCGCGAGAGCGAGGCGCTGCTGCGGGCGTTCATGGACGCGGGCCCCGTGATCGCCTTCATGCGCGACGACGAAGGTCGTTACCGCTATACGAACCGGAGCCATCAGCGCCTGCTGCACTCGGAAGACTGGATCGGCACGCACGTGCGCGATCACTTTCCGCCCGCGCTCGCCGAGGAGATTCGGCTTAGCGATCGCCAGGTGCTCGAATCGGGCCGGCCGGGAGATTTCACGGAGCACATTCCGCACAACGGCGAGATCACGACGATTCTGGCCTACAAGTTCCCGTTCGAGTCCCACCTCGGTCGGCTGATCGGCTCGGTCGGCATCGACGTCTCGGCGCTCGAGCGCGCGCGCGCCGAAATCCAGCGCAAGAGCGACGCGCTGGAGCGCGCCAACGCCGAATTGCACGACGCGGAGCGCTACAAGGACGAGTTTTTATCGGTGTTGAGCCACGAGCTGCGCACGCCGCTCAACTTCATCATCAGCTACGCCAGCGTGCTCGACGAGGGCCTGATCGGTCCGCTGACGGCGGAAGAGCATGGCTATCTCGCCAAGGTGCTGCGCGGGGCCGATCGGCTGCTCGTGCTGGTCGACAACCTGCTCGAAATGACGCGCATCGCGGCGGGGCGCTTCAAGGTGATGCGCTCGGCCGTGCTGTACGATGCGCTGGTCGCGCAAGCGATCGAGACGCTGGCGCCCGAGGCGGCCGAGAAGGGGCTCTCGCTTCGACAGGACGTAGGCGTCGACGGCGAGGTCTGGATCGATGGGTTGCACGTCAAGCAAGTGCTGATCAATCTGATCGACAACGCGATCAAGTTCACGCCCCGCGGCGGCGCAATCGGGGTGCGCGCGTACCGCCGGGACGAGTGCTTGATCACCGAGGTGACGGACACGGGCATCGGCATCGCCGCCGAGGACATTCCCAAGCTTTTCACGCGCTTTCGCCAGCTCGACATGAGCTCGACGCGCGAGGCGGGCGGCATGGGCATCGGGCTTGCCCTTGCCAAGGCCATCATCCAGGGGCACGGCGGCGAAATCGGCGTGAGAAGCGAAAGAGGGCGCGGCAGCACGTTCTGGTTCACTCTGCCGCTGCGCGAGTAGCCCCCGCTTCCGGCAAGACGGGCTTGCGCGCCACCAGCGCGATCGCCCCCAGGTTCGCCGCATGGCGACGGAACACGTCCCGCATCTCGAGCACGCGCTCGCGGGCGGCGCGATCGCGCATCAGGTTCCATCCGAAGCGCACGCTGCCGCCCAGCCCCTCGTCCTTGAGCAGGCGCCCGGCTTCGAGCAGGTGCATCGGCGCCTGCAGCACGTGCTCGACCTCGAAGCCCTGCGCTTCCAACAAAGCTCGCCAGTCGTGCACCGTGAGCGGGCTCGCGCCTATGTGGATCGCGCCGCTGAGCGCGCGCGCGATCGCGTGCGCCTGGGCCTCGGCAAGATCGTCGGGCACGAGCGACAGCTCGTGGATCGCGTAGCGTCCGCCCGGCGCCAGCACGCGGTAGGCCTCCGCGACGATCTGGCGCTTGATGGCGAGCGGGTTCATGCTCAGCATGGCCTCGCCGAGCACCACGTCGCATGAGGCGTCCGCCAATCCCGTCTCGTGCGCCTGGCCGAGGCGAACGCGGTGCGGCGTGCCCTCGAGCAGCTTCGCGAGGCGCCGGGCGACGTCCGCGTCGCGATCGACCCCCGTGTAGCTGCGAGGCCCGAGCGCCAGCACGCGCCGCGCGGTGGCGCCCAGCCCGGGCGCGAGCTCGAGCACGCGATCGCCGTGGCCGATCGCGAGCGCGTCGAGCATGCGGCAGGTCAGCTTGAGCCCGCCGGGACGCAGCACGCGCTTGCCCAGGCGCGCAAGCAGCCAATGGCCCGGCATGCGCGCGATTTCGGGCGGATGATCGAGGGTGGGCGCGACGGCATGGTTTGGCATGAATGGCCTCCTTCAGTACAGCTCGTTGCGGGCGCTCGCGAGGCCGCCCTCGTGGCTCATCGCCCGCGTGGACGCGTCCTTGACGGGATCGGCGGGTTGCTTCTCGGCAAAGTCGATCTCGCCGCGATTCGCCTGTTCTCCGTAACGGGGGCGCGGCTCGGGCGGGTTCGCCACGAGGGCCGCGGCGCGCGGAAACAGCAGGGTGTTCTCCTTGTGCACGTGTCGACGCGTGTCCGCCACCATCTCGGCGAGCTCGGCATAGAGCGCGTGGTACGTCGCGCAGGCGCCCTCCGGCGTCGCGAAGTGCTCCGTCAGCGCTTCCATGCGCTCGAGGAGCGCGCCGGACTGCGTGTGCTCGGCGTCGGCCGTCGCGAGTTGCTGATTCAAGAAGCGCTTGCCGAGCGCCTGATCCTCGAGCCCGCGCTCCAGCCGGATGATGAGCGGAAAGAGCACGCGCTCCTCTTGATCCATGTGGGCGGCCATGTCGTCGTGGAAGCGCTGAAAGCAGTCCTGCAGCGCGTATAGCTCGGCATGCGCCGGCCCGTGCACCGGCACGACCTTGGCGAGCCGCTCGCCGAGATGCGGCAGCACGGCGCGCAGATAGACGTGGTGAACGCCGACGACGTGCGCGATCAACTCGCGCAGCGATTGCCCATGGGGCTGTGGCGGCGCGGCATCGGCCCGATCGAGCGCTTGAAGCACCTCGTTCGTGGCCACGCCCTTCTTGTCGCAGTACCAGCGCAGCGGCAGCTTGCCGCCGCAGCAATAGTCGATGTGATACCGGTCGAACACGTCGGCACGGCCCGGTCGCTCCGCAACCAGTACGCCGACCGGAGTTTCGAGATAATCGGTCCTCATGACGGGTTCCTTTCGTTTTCGATGGTCCCTGTGTTCAGCATACGGCGGTTGCGGCCTGCGGGGCCTCCGGGGTAACTACGGAATCAGACAGATTTGGTCTTATTTGTGATCGCACCTCGATCTGCGGGCCAAGATTCGAAACTCCGTAGTTTTCGCGGATGCCCGAACGGCCCGGGCGCGGTAGGCTAAAGTCATCGCCTCCAGGGGCGCTTTTATTGGATCGCGAATCAGACAAAAATGGTCTGATTTATCGCGTTCCGTTCCGCGGTTTCGGCGCGATTCCGACCGCGGCTAAAGTGAGGAGCTGATCATGACGTCGCATCAAACCGTTCCGCGCTCCCACTGGGCCACCTACTTGCAAGCCCTGAGCGAACGCTACCAGGGTCAACCGGTCGCGCTCAGTCAGGAGCGCCATGGCGCTCCCACGCAAACGATCGCCCAGGGGCTCTATTTCGCGGGGATCTCGCTCGAAGGCGGCGAGCACCCGGCGTTGCTGGTTCAAATGAGCCGGCTGGACCACCCCGAGGCGCATCTGAGCCATCGCGTCGCGTTGCCGACGCTGATGCTGCGCGAGGAGGAGTCGCATCGCGCGATCGCCCGTCTCGTGATCGAAGACGCCCAGCACGACCGCACCGTGCTGGACTTCCAGGAGCCTCAATCGCCCGGTCCGCGCCGTCTCGCTGCCAAGCTGGACCGCGTGCAATGCGATCATCCGCGCTGCCCACTGGACGCGCCCAGCCATCAGCGCCTCGAGCTCGACGTGCGTCACTACCATGCCGAGGGCCGCGAGCCCTTCGGAGACATCATGGCCACCGTCGCGCGGCTGGGCATCGGCGACGCGCTGGTGCTGCACAACACCTTCGAGCCCGCGCCGCTCTACGCCGTGCTGGGCCGGAAGGGCTTCGAGCACGCGTCGCAGCAAATCGCCGAGGAGCACTGGATCATCACCTTCACGCGCGTCGAGCCCAGCGTGCTCGGGAGGGTCTGATGCCCACGCTGGACACCATTCGCATCGCGCTCGGCAACGTGATCGATCCCGAAGTCGGGCTCGACATCATCAACCTGGGCCTCGTCTACGACATCGCGCTCGACGCGCGAGACGCCGTGAACGTGCGCATGACCATGACCTCGCGCGGCTGCCCCATGCGGGGCATCATCGAGGCCAGCACCCGCGGCGTCCTGGAATCCGTGCCGGGCATCGGCGCGGTGGACGTCGAGGTCGTCTGGGAGCCGCCCTGGACGCCCGAGAAGATCACCCCCGAAGGCCGCAAGTTGCTCGGCCTTTAGCCATCCCCCCCTTGTTTCGAGAAAGGACTTCGCCATGAGCCAAGCCAACCCCGTCGTCGACGTGCGCCCGCTGCCCCCGCGCGAGAAGCACCCGCTGATCTTCAACACCTTCGATGCGCTGCCCAAAGGCGGCAAGATGCTGCTGCTCAACGACCACAGCCCCATGCCGCTCAAGTACCAATTTCAGGCCGAGCGCCCCGGCCAGTTCGATTGGAACCCTCTGCAAGAGGGGCCCGACGAATGGCGCATCGAGATCTCCAAGGTCTAGATGCCCTGCGAGCCCCGCGGTATTGACCGCGGGGCTCGCCCCCCAGGAGGAAGCGCCATGCCCACGCCCATCACCGCCCGAATGAAAGTCGACGAGGCCCTCCGGCTCTGCCCGCAGGGGCTCTCCGTGTTCGTGGCCTACGGCTTCAAGCCGTTGCAAAACCCGCTTCTGCGCAAGACCTTCGCGCCCATGATGACGATTCAGGGCGCCGCGAAGATGCACCACTGGGAGCCCGAGCGCCTGGAGCGCTTTCTCGCGGAGCTGAACGCCGCCGCCGCAATGCCCGCCGCGCCGGAGCCCGAGCCGGACGAGGCGCCGCCGCTGTTGTACGACCTCGGCGACGTCGCGGGCTTGCGCGCCCAGCGCATCCTCGTGAGCCCCGAGGTGGTGCAAATCGACAATCTGGGCCTCGAGCAACCCGAGCCGATGGTGCGCATTCTCTCGATCGCCCAGCAGCTCGCGCCGGGCCAGCGCCTGGTCGCGACGAACGCCCGCAAGCCGATGCTGCTCTACCCCAAGCTCGAGGAGCTGGGCTACCGGCATGAGACCGAGGCGCTGCCCGGAGGCACCTTCCGCATCACGATCTGGCGGGAGGCCGTCGGATGACCGCCGGTGCCTTCGCGCCGCCTTCGAGCGGCGGCCTGGCATCGGAGCGTAGCCCGAGCTTCTCGCTGCCGCTGCGCTTCTTTTTGTTCAGCACGGCGGGCTACGTCGCCGCCATGCTCGCCGTGGCGACCACGGGGCTCGATCTGGCCGCCGGCGGCACCTGGACGCCGCATCTGCTCGCGCTGACGCATCTGTTGGCGCTCGGCTTCATTCTGCCGATGATCATGGGCGCGAGTTACCAGCTCGTGCCGGTAGTGCTGCTCGCGACGATTCGAAACGAGCGGCTCGGCAAGCTCGGCTTCTGGCCGTATGCCGCCGGGGCGATCGCGATGGTCGCGGGCTTCTGGACCTGGACGCCCGGCCTGCTCGCCGTCGGCGGCGCGCTCGTCGCGGTCGGCCTCGCGATCTTTTTGCTCACGCTCGTGCGCTCGCTCGCGCGCGGCATGGAATTCGGCGAGATCGCCTGCTACTTCTTCGCGAGCCTCGGCGCGCTGAGCGCCGCCGCCGCGAGCGGCTTGCTGCGCGTGGCCGGCTTCGCGGGGGCCCTCGCGCTGCCCGCGCCGCCCAACGCCTTGACGGCCCACGCCGCGCTCGCCACCTTGGGCTGCGCGACGCTGCTCATCTACGGCGTGGCCTACCGCCTCGTGCCCATGTTCGCCGTGGGGCCGGAGAACCACCGCCTGGGGCATCCGGTCTTCTTCACCGCCGGAGCGGGCGTCGGCGCGATCGCCGTCGGCAGCCTCGAGCAGTCGCCGCTCGCCGTGGCCCTCGGCATGTGCGCGAGCGCGGTCGCCGCCTGCCTCTGGGCCTGGGACGTCGCGCGATTGTTCCGCCAGCGCACGCGCCGCAAGCTCGACGTGGGGCTCACGTATGCGGCGGTGGCGATCGCCTATCTGCTCGCCGCCTCGCTGGTGGCGCTCGCGCTCGCCTGGGGAGCGCCTGGGGGGCCACGCGTCACTCTCGCGCTGGGGCTTTTGGGCCTCGTCGGCTGGCTCGGCTTCGCGATCGTGGGCTATTTCCACAAGATTCTGCCGTTTCTCGCCTGGTACCACCGCTACAGCCACCTGCTCGGCAAGAAGAAGGTGCCCCTGATTCGCGAGCTCTTCGACGAGCGCAGCGCCTGGGTGGGCTTCTGGAGCTCGCAGGCCGGGCTCGGCGTGGTCGTGGTTTCCACGCTCGTGGGCCTGCCCTGGGGCGTGGCGGTGGGCGGCGCGCTGCTTTTGCTCGGAGCGCTCGCGACCGGACGTGTCGTCTGGGAGTGTCTGCGGCGCTAGCGATCGAGGGCCGGTAGAAGCGCCCGATGCCTCGCTCGCGGCCGCGGCGTCTTAACAAATCGTCGCTTCTGTGTTAGAAAAAGACACCCTCGCAAGCTCGGCCGCCAAGCACGAGGAGGCGACGATGAGCCCCGAATTCCCGCTCTGGGTGCGCGGAACGCACTTCGCGAACCTCTTTTTTCTGAGCCTGCTGATGCGCAGCGGCTTGGAGGTGCTCTCGGCGCACCCCAAGCTTTACTGGCGCGACGACGCGACGCCCGGCACCGAGTGGGCGAAGCTCGGCGGGCCTGACCTGCCGGCCGGTGAGCTTTGGACTTCGGAGGACGAGGCGATTTCGCTGCCCTCCTGGCTGGCCCTGCCGGGTCGCCGCAACCTCGGGCTCGGTCGCCACTGGCACTTCTGGTCCGTCTTCGGCTGGTGCCTCACGGGCGCCGTCTATCTGCTGTGCCTGTTCGGCGGCGACCACTGGCGACGCCTGATTCCGACCTCATGGCGCATCTTTCCGCGCGCGTGGCAGGCCTTTTGGATCTACGCGCATCTCGGCTTGCCGCCCGCAGGGCATCCTTTCAACGCGCTGCAGCAGCTCACCTACGCCGCGGTGATCTTTGTGCTCGCGCCGCTGCTCATCGTCACCGGCCTCGGCATGTCGGCCGCGCTCGAAGGACGCTTCCCCTGGATCAACCGCTGGGCCGGAGGGCATCAAGGCGCCCGCAGCCTGCACTTTCTGGGGCTGTTGGCCTTCTTTGCCTTCACGATCGTGCACGTGGCGATGGTCGTCGCCCATGGGTTCGCCGACGAGATGAACAAGATCGTGCTCGGCACGCCGGGCGCCCACCAGGGGGAGGCCGTCGCGGTGGGCGCCTTCGGACTGCTGCTCGTGCTCGCCTGGCACGTCGCCGCCACGATCGACACGCTGGATCGTCCGAACCGCGCACAGGCCCTGCTCGAGATCGGCATCGGGCCGCTTCGGCGCCGGCTGTTCCACTTCTGGATCTCGCGGCAGCGATTCTCGCAGCGCTCGCCCGTCTTCCGCGTCAACGGCCGTCCGCCGAAAGACGCCGATTGGTGTCGCCTCGCCGAAACGGGCTTCGCCGATTGGCGGCTCGAGATAGGCGGCCTCGTCGCGCAGCCGCTGAGCCTGTCTTTGGCCGAGCTGCGCGCGCTGCCGGCCACGACGCAGACCACGCGGCACGTGTGCATTCAGGGCTGGACCGCGTTTGCCGAGTGGCGCGGCGTCGCGGTCTCCGAGCTCCTCGCGCGCGTGCGGCCGAC
>DATNPP010000192.1:0-8725 GCA_036703175.1 Oscillatoriaceae cyanobacterium | reverse complement strand
GACGATCCGCTGCGGGCGATGACGTTCGGCTCGTTCCGTCAGCTCGTGGAGATCGAGAAGATGCTGATCAAGCGGCAGCAGGGGAAGGGGTAGCGCATGAGCACGATCAAGATCGACTGCCCGAGTTGCGGTCAACCATTCCGCGCGAATGCCGACTTGCTGGCCGCGGGTCGGATCGTCGTCTGCCAGAACCGTGCATGCGGCTACGAGATAACGCCATCCGAGGGCGATCGCCTTGTTGCACTTGCGGCCGAGAAATACGACAAGCGCGCGGCGGCCAAGATGGAAGCAGCGCGCAAGCGAGGCGATATACTGGCCCGTCAGCGCGCCAAGACCGGGGCTTCATTGACCGAGCAGATCGAATCGCGCCCCGCCGCGAGCGCGCTCAAGAAACAGCACAAGGACTGGATCGCGCGCGAACTAGCGCGAGAGGTTACGCCACAAGAGGAGGAGGAGAGGCGGGAACGCCATCGGGAGTGGCTTGACCGCCTGAACCGGTCGGAGCCATGAGCGCCGCTGACAGTTTCTCGTCCACCGCGATCAACTGCTTCATGATGGTCAGGAAGTGGGCACGCACCAGGCATTGAGGCGCGGTCCCGTGCTCCACGGCCACGCGGCAAAAGCCCAAAAGGGCGTCCAGATCCCCAGCAATCTCCTCGATCCTGTCCGCGTCCATCTGAATCGTCGCCATCGTCGCACCTCCTTTAATACCCCCAGCATATCACTCAAGCATCGGTGATACCCTATGGATCTCGATCTTTTTTTTGCCCGTGAGCTTGCCTGTTACGGCGTGACGATCCTGCCCGAACGCGTCATCAAGAACGATTCGTTCCTGTCGTGGTCGAATCGCTCGGGCTGGCTTCTGAGCGTGGGCGTGGATCTCTACGGCCCCAATCGCCTCGAGGCGATCGCCGTGCAGCTCGGCCGGCTCGCCCTCAAACAAGAGTTCTGGCGCTCGGGCTGGCGTGAGGACCGGCTGATTCGCCGCGAGTGGATGGCCGCCTACGAGTGGGCCGCCGAGCGGTTGATTCCCGCCAAACTCGTCACCCGTGCCCGCCGCCTGGGGTGGGAATCGTGGGAACTTGCCGAGGCCGCGGGCGTTACCATGGGCCTGGCGTGGGCGCGCTGGCGGCTTGAGGAAAAGCGCCTGGGCCGCATCGTCGAGTTTCCGTGCTTCCTCAATCTGGAGGTGCAGCCGTGAAGCGTCTCGTCGTCTATGCGCGCGTGAGCACAGAAGGACAGGCCCGCGAAGGTGTCTCCCTCGATGCCCAGGTGGCCATGGCGCGTGAATATTGCCAGCGTCACGGCTACGAATACGCGGGCGATTATACCGACGTGGCATCCGGACGCAAGGATGCGCGCCCCATGTTGGCGCAACTGCTCAAAGACGCGAAGGCGCACCGCTTTGAGATGGTGGCCGTTTACCGCCTGGATCGCCTTGGCCGCTCCCTGGTCAAGACGCTTCAAGTGGTGGGCGATCTCTCGGATACCGGGGTCTCGCTGGTGAGCATGACGCAACCATTCGAGATCAGCGGCGCCATGGGGAAGTTGCTTCTAGCCATCTACGCGAGCTTTGCCGAGATGGAGAGCGAGGCCATCGGCGCGCGCATCAGGGACGCTCGCCGCCGCCTGGTTGTCACCAAGGGCCGCCATTATGCCACGCCGCCCTTCGGCTACCGGCGCGAAGAAAAGGGCGGCCCGCTCCTGGTGGACGAGGAGAAAGCCGAGCATGTCCGCTGGATGTTTCGGCAGGCCGCCGAGGGCGTTGGGATGCCTTCGATCTGCATGGGGCTCAACGGGCAGGGTGTGCGCACGAACACGGGGGGATCTTGGAGTGTGCCGGCCGTCAGGGTCGTTCTCATGAATCCGGCATACCTCGGACGCATCACACACGGTCGCAAGATATCCCAGCGCACAAGCCAGGGCGAGATCAAACGCCGCTTCGTGGCCGACTACCTGCTCGCCGAGGGAGAGCATGAGGCGATCGTTGACGAGAAAACCTGGCAGGCCGTCCAGGCCCTTTTCGAGGCGCGCAAGGGGCGACCGTCGCGCACGATCGCCGGCGAACGCAAGCACCCGTGGTTGGCCGTCGGGCGATGCGGGGAATGCGGGGCGCGGCTTAGCGTTCACACGGGCGGAAAGGGGCGTAAATACCCCAGCTACGAGTGCCATCGGCACTTTCAGCAGGCGCACATCGATCGCTGCGGCGTGGGCATCATTTCCGAACGCATCCTCACCGGCCTCGTGATTCGAGGTGCCGCCAAGATACTGGCGCAGGACTTGGGCAAGGCGAAGGGAAGGGCCAAGCCGAAGCAGAGGGCCATCGAGGATCGCGCAAAACAGATCGCCCGAATCGATGCCGCGATCGACGTGGAAAAACGTCTCGCGCGCAGTTTCGCCCAAAGCCCGGAAGAGGCAGCCAGGAATATCGCTGAACTCACCAGGCAGAAAGAAGCTCTTGCCGGGCCACCCCCGGATCAACCACCGGGGCCGCCGCCGGTGATTCCCGACTTGGTTTCAACCTGGCGAGACCTCGAGCCCCACCAGCGCGCCGGATTGGTGCGGACGCTCTTTTCCGCCGTCAGAATCACCCGCGAGGCCGTCGTCGTTGAGTGGACGCCTGATCTTGCATGGCACTTCGGGGATTCAATGACACTGCCCCGTCCTGCCTCACCGACCGGCCGAGAATCGCGAGCGCTCACGATCGTCTAGTGCGTTTATTCAAAAGCCGTGAGGGCAGGGATTCAGCGCGCAGCAGAGCGTGATCTGCGAGGGATAGGTCACCGAGAGCTGCGCGCGGCTGATCGTCACCTGGCCGTCCTCGAGCGGCTGGCGCAGCAGCTCGATCACGTCGCGCCGGAACTCGGGCAACTCGTCGAGAAAGAGCACGCCCAGATGCGCGAGGCTCACCTCGCCCGGCCGGGGATTGCTGGTGCCGCCGATGAGCCCCGCGTTGCTGACGCTGTGATGCGGCGCGCGAAAGGGGCGCTGCGACACCAGACTGGCGGTCGCGGGCAGCAAGCCGGCGACGGAGTAGAGCTTGGTGATTTCGAGAGCCTCGCGAAAGGCCAGCGGCGGCAAAATGCCGGGCAGGCGGCGCGCGAGCATGGTCTTGCCCGAGCCCGGCGGGCCCATCAGCAGCACGTTGTGGCCGCCGGCCGCGGCGATCTCGAGCGCGCGCTTGGCCTGCATTTGGCCGCGCACCTCGGCGAAGTCCGCGCTCACTTCTTCGGACGGAACGAGCAAACCCGCGTGGTCGAGCACGACGGGCGTGTGCGCTTCGGGATCGGCCAGCACGGCGACGGCCTCGGCCAGGGAGCCCACGGCGTAGACTGTGAGCCCTTCGACCAGCGCCGCCTCGCGGGCGTTCGCCGCGGGCACCAGCATGCCCTCGAGCCCACCCTGGCGCGCGGCGATCGCGATCGGCAAGCAACCGGTCACCGGGCGCACCGTCCCGTCGAGCGAGAGCTCGCCGACCAACAAAAAGCGCCCGAGATGCGCCGATTCGAGCTGCTCCGAGGCGATCAGCACGCCGACGGCAATCGGCAAATCGAATAACGGACCTTCCTTTTTAATATCCGCGGGCGCCAGATTGACCGTGATGCGCCGCGGCGCGAAGGTGAAACCCGAGTTGCGAATTGCGCTCTTGACGCGCTCTTTCGACTCCTGCACCGCCGCGTCGGGCAGCCCGACCACCGTCAAGTTCGGCAGGCCGTTCGCGAGGTCGACCTCGACCTCCACCCGGTAGGCGTCGACACCGAGGACGGCGCCACTCAGAACGCGTGCGAGCATGCGGAACTCCAATCGACATTCTTAACATCCCACGCAGAATATATAGACAATGTCGAATGCGACTTGCTAAAAATGTCGAAAAAATTTTGCGACGGATCTGAAATTCCCCTCGCGGCGCGAGAAGCTCGCCGAAGGGGCCATTCAGACTCAAATGCGCCTCCGAAGAGGCGTTCGGGGAGCCCTATGGAATGAGAAGCGGTCGAACGCCCTCGACGGAAACGCCGCTATTGCCGGGCCTGCCGCTGGGTATAATCTCAACGTGTCCCGGTCGCTTCTTTGTCAATCCCCATGCCGCCCAGCCCGAACGCGCTACAGGCCTTGCTTGCCTGCCTTCACGAAGCCGTGGCCGTCGTCCGCCGGGACGACGGCGGCTGGGTGTCGTCCAATCCGGCCTGTGAGGCCCTGAAACAAAGCACGGATCTCACGCATATTCTGGAAGACTCGGACGGGCTCGCACGCCTGAGCCTTTGCGACGGGCAGCCGTTCGAGCGCTCGGTCGCCGGGCGCCGTCTCGAGTTGCGGTTGAGCCCATACAACGAGAAACTCGCCCTCTTGGTCTTCCATGAGCTGGGCACCGATCCGGTCGAACTCGCCGAGCGCTATCGGCGCTTGCTGGAGCTCTCGCTCGATCTCGTCATGATCCATCAAGACGGCGTGATCGTCGAGATCAACGCCCACGGCGCCGCGCTCGTGGGTGCCGACGATCCGCAAACGCTGATCGGCCGGCGCGTGCTCGACTTCGTTCCGCCGGAGTTGCACGAGATCGTCTTGCAGCGGATTCGAAACGTCAATGCGGGCGGCCTCGCGCCCCGCAACCAGGAGCGCCTCGTCGGCCTGGACGGCCGCATTCTCGACGTGGAAGCCATGGCGGTGCCGATCATCTATAACGGCCGCCCCGCCATTCAGGTGGTGGCGCGCGACGTCAGCGCGTACAAGTCCATGGCCGAGGCGCTGCGCAAGAAGAACGCCGAGCTCGAGGAGCTGGATCGCCTCAAGTCCCAGTTCGTCAGCATGGTCAGCCACGAGCTGCGCACGCCGCTCACCAGCATCATGGGCTACGCCGAGTTTCTCGAAGACGGCGTCGCGGGCGAGCTGGGCGAAGGCCCGCGCGAGTTCGTCACGCTGATCCAAACGGCCACCAAACGCTTGCAGCGGCTGGTGGATGACCTGTTGGACTTCTCGCGCATGGAGGCGGGCACGTTCCGCTTGAATCTGCAGGAAGTCGAGCTGGGCGAAGCGATCCGGCACGTGTCCGAGCACCTGCATCCCGTGAGCGAGCGCCGCGGCGTGCGGATCGTGCTCGAGTTGCCGGCACGGCCGATCCGCGTGCAGGCGGATCCCGGGCGCTTCGAGCAGGTGCTCGCGAATTTAATCGGCAACGCGTTGAAGTTCACGCCGTCAGGCGGCCACGTGACGGTCGACGTTCAGCCGACCCCGCAGGAGGTCACGATCTGCGTGCGCGACACGGGCATCGGCATTCCGGCGCAAAAGCTGCCGCACCTCTTCGAGCGCTTCTATCAGGTGGATCCGAGCCTGACGCGAACGAGCGGCGGCGCCGGGCTCGGTCTCGCGATCGCCAAGGCCCTGGTCGAGGCGCACGGCGGGTGCATCACGGTCGCCTCCGAGCCGAACGTCGGCAGCGCCTTCTGCTTTACGCTGCCGGTAGCTCGCGGCGACTCCGCTTCGTCTTCTTCTTGATCGTGCGCCAGGCGGCCTGGTTCTTGTAGACCGTGAGCACGGTGCCGTCGGGCGCGATCAGCAGCGTGGCGCCCGCCAGATGGCCATGGCTGCGCTTGAAATGGCGCGGAATGTCGCGCGCGCCGAGAAAGACGAACTGAATGCCCGTGCGATGGAGGCGGCGGCCGAAATAGAAGACGAAGGCGATCTCGTCTTCGCTGAGGCCACGCTGGCTGGCACGACGAATGGCGTGATGAGAGAGCTTGCCGGGCATGTCCGTTCCTCCCTTCTCCAACGCGTCCCATGATAACGCGGCCAATTTATGTACACTTATCCCGAAGGTTAAATTTGGCAATTTCGATCAAAAAAGATCGGCGGCCCGCTGGAATGCAGGCGCCGAGCGGCTGAAAAAAAAAGGGCCGGCGATCGCCGGCCCCTCGTCTCGATTTTTAGCTGTTGCTCGGATCGAGCGCCTTGCCGGCGCCCTCGATGCCGCCGCCGATGCCCTTGAGGACCCAGCCGATGCCGTGCACCGTGCCCAACGCGATGTCCTTGAAGAAGTTGCCGACGGCTTCCGCACCCGTCACGAACGCGTTGCCGGTCGCCTTCGCGCCGTACACGATGCCGTTGCCGACCGCGGTCGCGCCGTTGCTGATCGTCTGGCCGTACTCGCCGGGCAGCGCCAGAATCTGGGCGTGGGCTTTCGTCATTTCCTGATTGTAGAGGGTGTTGAAGTCCTGCTGGGGAACCTCGGTCTCGTAGCGCGACATCGCCCGGGCGCTGGCCGACATGGCGATCGCCATCGCCTGCTGGCCCATCACCGGAACGGCCATGATGCCGGCAATCTTCGCATCCGTGCCGAGCTGATGGAGCATGTCCGAGGCCATCTGCTCCTGCTCTTGCAGGCGCGACTGCTGGTTGGACAGGTCCACGGAGTCCGTCGCTTGAGGAGCCGCCTGGGGCGCCGCAGGCTTCGGAGCCGGCGCCGGGGCCGACTTGGCGACCAGGGCACGGTTGGGATTGAAGCTGGGGGAGCTGAGCGACGCGGCCATAGGACAACCTCCTGAGACTTGGTGCTTACACCACCCTTTTCCGCTGCGAAGGCGCGATCGTTGCCCTAAGGTTCATTTAAGACCGGTTAAAAAAGGGGAAAGATTTTGGCGCCACGAGCCGTTCTTGGGCCGTTAAGAAGGGTGGCATTCAGGCGAAGTGGCTGGCGTCGTGCGGATCCTGGCGTCCCCGCGTGTCCGGAGGCAAGATCGCGGGCAGGGTCAACGGCAGCTTGCCATTGAAGCCTCCGCCAGCACGCAATCGGGCGATCGCCCCCGTGATCTGCGCCGGATGGCTGCCGTAAGCCAGTAGCCAGGCGATCGCGTCCGGAAACTGGGCGACCAGAAACGGGCTCGAAAAGGAGATCACGATCGCCGGCCGCAGGCGCGCCAGGCGCGTGAGGGGCCCGACCAGCTTCTCCGGCAGCAGGCTGCGATCCTTGCTGATCTGGATGCCCGAGAAGACGCCGATCACGAGCAGCCCGGCCTGCGCCGCACGGGCCTCCAGGTCCTGCCACTCCGCCTCCGTCGTCGTCAGCGCGACGCGGCGCGTCACGCCCCATTGAGCCGCGGCCTGCTCCCAGACGGCCAGGCGCTCGGGCGGCACGCCGTCGTCCACGGCGATCGCGAGCCCCCGTGCCGGCAGCGGAGTCGGCAGCGCCCCCTTCGCGAGCGTGATCGCGGCCTCGGCGACGCGCTGCGCGAGCGATCCGGGCGGTTCGGTCGGCAGCGGGGCGCACGCACGTCCCACACGCGCCTTGGCCGCGCGCACACGCTCGGCGGCCTCGAAGATCCGCGCCTCGTCCAATCGTCCCGACGCGACGGCTGAGCGCAGGGCCTCGAAAGTGGCGGGCGCGTCGGGCGGCATCAACAGCACGTCGCAGCCGGCGGCGATCGCCTGCACCGCCGCCTCTTCCGGCGCGAGCGTACGGGTGATGCCGCCCATCAGCAGCGCGTCCGTGACGATCAATCCTTCGTAGCCCCAGTCGCCGCGCAGCAGATCGGTCAGAATGCGGCGGCTCAGCGTCGCGGGCAGCTCGGGACGATCGAGGGCCGGCACGGCCAGATGCGCCGTCATGATCGACGCGACGTCGGCGTCGAGCGCCGCGCGAAAGGGCGGAAACTCGACGGCCTCGAGGCGCGCGCGCGTCGCGTTCACGCTGCCCAGGCGCGTGTGCGAATCCGTCTCGGTATCGCCGTGCCCGGGAAAGTGCTTGGCGCAGGCCAGCGCCCCTTGATCCTGGCAGCCGCGCACGAACGCCGCCACCATCGCCGCCACGCGCGCCGGCTCGCCGCCGAAGCTGCGGATGTTGATGATCGGATTGAGCGGATTGTTGGTGACGTCCGCGACGGGCGCGAAGATCCAGTTCACGCCGAAATCGAGCGCCTCGCGGGCCGTCCAGGCGCCGAGCGCGTAGGCGTTATCCGGATCGTCCGTGGCGCCGAAGGCCATCGCGCTGGGAAAGGTGCTCGCGCCGAGCAGCTGCTGGCCGGCGCCGTGCTCGAGATCGGACGCGACGAGCAGCGGGCGTCTCGCGCGGGCCTGCAGCGCGGCGAGACGATCGCGCCAGGCCTCGGCGCGGTCACGGAAGACGATGTAGCCGCCCCATCCGTACCGGTCGAGTTCGGCATGAACCCGCTCGGCGTCGTACGGAGGGTCGCGGCGCATGCCGAGCGCGGGGCAGATGAGCTGCCCGATGGCCTCGTCCAGGGTCATTCCAGACATGCGACGGGCGCCCTAGTAGGTTTCGACCATCCAGCGCTTCTCCGCGACCAGCTCGGCTTTGTGCGCGGCCCAGTCGAGGCCGGCACGGGCCGCCATGGCGCCGAGGACGTCCTCGATCGACTTCTCCATGCCCTTGATGCCGCAGACGTAGACGTAGAGGTTCTTGGCCTCGACCAGCGGCCAGAGCTGCTCCGCGAGCTCGGCGAGGCGATCGCCGACGTACATGCGCCCGCCCGTGGCGTTCTTCTGCTCACGGCTGAGCGCGTAGGTGAGATGATCCTCGGGATGGCCCAGATGGCGCGCGATCTCGTCTTGATAGAGCAAATCGCTGCTCGTTTGCGCGCCGAAGACCAGAAACGCCCGCCCGCGGCCACGCTTGGGCATGACGTCGCGCATGCGCAGAAAGCCGCGGAACGGCGCGAGGCCCGTGCCGGTGGCGATCATGAGCAGATTCGCCGCGGGATCCTCGGGCAGCAAAAAG
>DATNPP010000182.1:0-1527 GCA_036703175.1 Oscillatoriaceae cyanobacterium | reverse complement strand
GCATGCCACAGGCGATCGCCCGCATGCGCCGCGACGATCCGACCCTGCAGAACTCGATCTTCTGGGTGGTCGGCAGCACCGCGATCTTCAACCACATGGCCCTCATCAACCGGCTCGCCGGGCGCGTGCCCGTGCTGAGCGCCGTGCCCGATCTCGTCACGGCCGGCGAGGACAGCGCCGCGCTCGCCATCGGCACGACTTTCGAAGACGACGGCTACCTCGCCGCGACCTACGGCGCGGCGATTCTCTCGCATCGCGCACAGCCGGGCGATCTCAAGGTGGGCGAGGTGAGCCCGCCGGACATCGCGATCAGCTTTCTCAAGACGCACGAAATCGGCCTGCGCATTCCCTTCGAGTTTTTCGAAGACGCCAATCGCGTCTACGACCCCCAAGGCCGATTGGCGACCACGGACGCCGCGGCCACGCATTCCACCGGGCCCTGAACACAATCCGCATCACAGAAAGGACACCCGCATGCGCAAAACGTCACTCTTCGCCTCAATGCTTGCTTGCTTTTTGGTCGCGAGCCCCGCGCTCGCTTCCACGACGGCCGGAGAAGGCGAGCAGGCCACCGTCACGCAGACCAAGCTGGGCGGCGAGCTCTTCACGAACTACGCGGCGCCCACCACCGGCTTCGCGCTGCCCGGCTTCGCCGTGACCCGCGCGCGCATCTTCGCCGACGTGCGCTACAACGACACGTGGTCCGGCGCGATCATCACCAACGTCTCAGGGCTGACCTACGACAGCAAGACCAAGACGACCACGCAGCCCAACGTTCTGGACCTCGAGCGCGCCTTCGTGCAGGCCGAGAACCTGCTGCCGAACACGCGGCTGCAGATGGGCATGATCGAGACGCCCTGGTTCGAGTACGAGGCCGTCGCCTGGGGCTACCGCATGTTGGGATTGCTGCCCGACGCGGGAGGCCTCTCGCCCGATCGCCGCGGCCCGAGCATCGTGACGTTCTACGACTACGGCCTGGGGCTCACGGGCCACGTGCCGGCCCTGAACAATCCGAACCTGGTCAGCTACAGCCTCGCGGTGCTGAACGGCGAGGGCTACAACCACGTGAAGTCCGCCGCGGACATGAGCTACGAGGGCCGCTTGACGCTCTCGCCGCTGCCGGGGCTCGAGCTGACGGGCATGGTGCACCGCGCGCATCCGACGGCCGACATCGCGCCCGTGAACCGCGAGGCGGCGCTGGCCGTGTATCACCTGGGCGGCGCGAAGGTGGCCTTCGAGGGCAACTGGGTGCAGGATCAAACGAGCGCCAGCAGCCCCGAGACGAACGGGAACATCCTGGGCGCCTGGGTCATCGTGCCGATTCCGGCGCCGTTGCCGACCGAGCTCATTCTGCGCGGCGATCGCATCACGGGCAACCAGACGACGCTCGACGCGAACCAGGGCTTCCGCTACGAGACGATCGCCGGCCTCGCCGTGACGCCCGTGAAGGGCGTGCGCTTCGTGCTGGACAATCAGAACATCGACTACCACAACGCCGACGGCACGCCGAACGGCAACGAGGACATC
>DATNPP010000141.1:0-1991 GCA_036703175.1 Oscillatoriaceae cyanobacterium | reverse complement strand
CAATCGGCTCATGGCGCCCACCATCGCCATGCTGCCCACGCGAATGAACTGGTGCAGACCCGTCATGCCGCCGATGAACGCCTGATCCTCGACGACCACGTGGCCGGCGAGCGTCACGCCGTTCGCCATCACCACGCCGTTGCCCACCTGGCAATCGTGCGCCACGTGGACGTAGGCCATGAGCAGATTGTCGTTGCCCACGCGCGTCGTGTCGCCGCCGGCCGTCGCGCGGTTGATCGTGACGCACTCGCGAATCACGTTGCGATCGCCCACCACGCAGTAGGACTCCTCGCCCTGGAACTTGAGGTCCTGCGGCACGCCGCCGATCACGGCGCCGCTGAAGATCTGGCAGTCGCGGCCGATCGTCGTGAAAGGCTCGATCACCACGTGCGCGCCCAGCTTGGTGCCCGAGTCGATGAAACAGTGCTCGCCGATGACGGCGTAGGGACCGATCTGCACGTCATCGGCGACGGTGGCGCTGGGATGAATGACGGCGGTGGAATGGACTTGGATCATGGGGACTTTCCTATTCGACGATCGAGAAGAGCAGCTCGCCTTCCGTGACGAGCTTGCCGTCGACACTGGCCTTGGCGGCCACCTTGCCGAAGCTGCCGCGCACCTTGAGCACGGTGACCTCCATGCGCAGCTGATCGCCCGGCGTGACGACCTGGCGGAAGCGACAGTTGTCGATGCCAGCGAACAGCGCGAGCTTGTTGCGATTCTCCGGAATTTGCAGCATCAGCACGGCGCCGACCTGGGCCATCGCCTCGACGATCAACACGCCGGGCATGATCGGCCGCTCGGGGAAGTGGCCCGTGAACTGCGGCTCGTTGGCCGTCACGTTCTTGAGACCGACCGCGCGCTTGCCGGGTTCCAGCTCGAGAATGCGATCCACGAGCAAAAAGGGATAGCGGTGCGGCAGCACCTTCAGAATCTCGCGGACGTCGAGCAGCGGCTGCGCTTCGGAATCGGTCATTTGGCCCTCCTAGGCGCTGGTGGCGACGGGCACGCGCTCGGCGATCGCCCGGGCGAAACGGGTGTGCAGCGGATGGCCCGCCTTGACGGCGAGCACGTGCCCGCACCAGGCGCTGCCCAGCAGCGCCAGATCCCCGAGCAGATCGAGCGCCTTGTGGCGCGCGAGCTCGTCTGAAAAGCGCAGCGGCGAGGACGGGCCGTCCGCGTCGAGCACGATCGCGTTGTCCAGGCTGCCGCCGCGGGCCAGGCCCGCCTCGCGCATCGCCTCGACGTCGCGCCGGAAGCAGAAGGTGCGCGCAGCCGCGATTTCGTCGTAGAAGACGCGCGGCGTGAGCGTGCAGTGGAAGATTTGCGGGCCGGCGTGCGGCTGGCCGAAGTCGATCACGCACGTGAGCTTGCACGCGTCGTCCGGCACGGCGCTCACGGCCTTGTCGCCTTCGGTGAGGCCGAGGTTCGGCAGGGCTTGAACCCGTCGCGGCGCGTCGAGCACGCGCACGCCGGTCTCGGCGATCGCCTCGGCATACGGCCGCGCGCTGCCGTCGAGTATGGGCACTTCCGGGCCGTCCACCTCGAGGCGCGCATCGCTGACGCCCATTCCCCACAGGGCGGCGAGCAAATGCTCGACGGTGCTGATGCGGGCCTCGCCTTTTGCCAGGGTGGTCGACAGGCGCGTGTCGACCACGTGCGCCCAGGTGGCCGGAATGCCCGGGCTGCCCGGCAGATCGACGCGATGGAAGACGAGGCCGTGTCCTGCGGGCGCCGGAATGACGCGCGCCGTGGCCGGCGTGCCCGCATGCAGTCCGACGCCCGCGAAAGTCAGCGGGTCGGCGACGGTCCAGGCCTGCGACCAGGGTGTTTGTGCGTCGAGAGGGTCGTGTCTCATGCGTTTCGCGGGCGCTCGCTTGCCCGAACGCAATGGTAACAGATTTTTCGGGGATTTGCTGCGTTGAAAAGTGCAGGCAAGCGCGTTATTAGGACAAGCCTCCCCCTCCCCCTCCCCCTGGCGAGGGGGAGGG
>DATNPP010000104.1:0-3309 GCA_036703175.1 Oscillatoriaceae cyanobacterium | reverse complement strand
GGCGCACCGAGCTGACGCTCGATCTGGGCTCGGTCGTCGTCGATCGCGACGCGATGGAGAACAGCCCGTTCCAGCCGAAGGCCCTCGAAGCCACGCTGCCGCTCAGCGTGCCGATTTTCGACCTGCGCGTGGCGATCGTGCCCGAGGTCGTGGGCTTCCGTCTGCTCGACGAGAACGAGGGCAGCTGGATTCGCAAGACCATGCTGAGCTACGAGGAGCTGGGCCACATCACGCTGGTGCTCTTCGGCGCCAACGCCCAAAGCGGCACGCTCAGCATCTCGGGCGGCGAGACGCTCACGGAAGAGTTCTACGAAGGCTTCGCGACGTTTTCGCTCGCGAGTCTGCAAGAGACGCTGCAGAGCTACGAGACCGAGGTGAACGTGGCCGTCGACGGCCGACCCGTCGGCACGCTCACGGTCACATGGCACCCGCAGGTGCTGCAGTTCGAGGCCGCCAACGAGTACCTCGTCGACGGCGCCGCGCAACTGACGGTGCAGGTGACGGGGCCGCAAGACACGCCCGTTTTCCTCGAAGCGGTGTCGCCCGACGGCCGCAAGCTGGGCCGCCAGGAAGTTTCGAGCAACGGCGGCGAGCCGCAATCGGTGATCTTCTCGCTGCCGGCCAGCCGGGACTACTCCGAAGTCACGATCCGCGCCTACGTGCCCACGGAGGCGTCCGGCATCGCGGCGGGCTCGGTCGAGATTCGCAACGCGGCCTTCGATCCCGAGATCGAGGCGATCAATCGGCGCATCGCGGACAATCCGCATCAGGCCGAGCTGCGCTACGAGCGCGCCCAGATGCTGCTCTCGCGCGGCTTGCGCAAGGCGGCGGCCCGCGACTTCGCCTCGGCGGTCGAGCTCGGCATGACCGAGCTGCTCGATTCGCCGCAATACCAGCAATTCATGACCCAGCGGCGCGCCGAGAGCTTCAAGGAAGACATTCGGGCGCTGTCGAGCTTTTTCGTCCCGTTCGCGCGCAAGGAGTTGAACATTGGCTAAAGTGGAGACCGACGCGACGGCCCTGGCAGTCGAGACCCTGTTGGGGGGCCTCGGCTTGCGCCGCAAGCAAGAGCTGATCGAGCGCAACGATCGCCTGCGCATGCAGTTTCTGCAGACGCAGAAGGTCGCGGCCGGCAAGGCGCGCGAGGCGCAGATCAACGGATTTTTGTCCGGCGTGGTCGCGAGCGACAAGAAGATCCGCGAGATCTTCTTCAACGCCTGGCTCAAGGACAACGCCCAGGCCCTCGGCGAGCTGCCCGAGCTGCCCGAATCGCTGAAGCGCGAGGGCGGCGAAGAAGCCGACGAGGCGGACGTCAAAGAAGCCGCCGCGTCGCTCAAGAAGTGGCTCAAGACCACGGACGCCGACCTCGTGAACGTCTACGCGCGCCTCGGCCCCTACGAGCTGCCCGCCAAGGCGCTCACGGCCGTCAAGAAGCCCAAGGAGAAGGCCGCCGAGCCGACCGAAGAGGCGCCCGCGGCGGAGTCGAGCGCCGTCTCGGACGCGGCGCTCGCCGAGCTGCGCCGCGAGATGAGCGAGGCCGAAGCCAAGTACGAGGCCAAGCTCGCCGCCAAGGACGACGAGCTCGCCAAGTTCAAGCGCTTGCTCGAAGAAAACAAGGAAAAGCGCAAGGCCGAGCTCAACGAGGCCCAGGAGCGCACGCGCGCCGATCTGAACGCCAAGCAATCGGATTTCCAGCGCGTCGAGGCCCAGCTGCGCAAGGAGATCGCCGAGCTGCAGAAGGCCCGCCAGGAGCAGGCCGACAAGGTCGCCAAGGCCCGCGACGAGATCGCGCCGCTACGCCAGCAACTCGAGCGCGCCGAAAAGGAAGTTCGCAAGGCCCAGGGCCGCACCGAAGAGCAGCAGGCCATGCAGACGCAATTCGACGAGGAGCGCGCGCGCTGGGAAGAAGGCGAGGCCAAGCTCAAGGAGCGCATCGCGCTGCTCGAGAGCGCCCAGCAACAGCTGGTTTCGCGCGAGAAGCAGCTGCAGCGCTACGAGAAGCAGGGCGCGGCGCTCGCGCTGACCAGCGCGGACAACCTCAAGATCTGGGAGGAGTCGCTCAACGAGCAAGAGGTGAAGGACGCCTTCAAGCGCACCTTCAACCTCGACAACATCGCCGTGAGCCACTTCGAGCACGACGAGCGCGACCTGCACGAGGTCTGGAAGCAACTGATCACGCAGGAGCAGGACGTGGTGGAGCGCTTCTTCGCGCTGCCCTTCGACGAGCTGGCGCATCCGAGCGACGACTTCCGCGAGCTGGTCACCAACTTCATCGAGCTCAAGGATTCGCTCGTGGCGCGCGAACAGCTCGCCCAGATGATCAACTTCGTCGGCAACCGCTTTTTGTCCAACTTCAAGCAGAAGGTCTGACCCAACGCCCGAAAGGTGCTTTGGCGCGGCGATGACGCCCCTCTATACTGATCGCGGTAGGAGGTGCGTCATGGCGGAAGACAAGGACATGTACGGAACGCCGCGGGATCAAGCGAGCCAGGTGCTGGATCGCTACCTGCACGACACGCTGCGTGAGCCGCATGCGGCCATGCGGGACCTGAGGCTGATCGACGGGCGCTGGCAGGCGCATGTGGACAACAGCGCGCGCGGCATTCGCGTGCTGTTCCTCGAACAGCACAGCGGCCAGATCCAGCCGGGCTTCGCCGACGTCGACGATCACCCGGAGACGCCGCTCAAGGAATGGTAGGCGAAAGCCTGTCGCACCAGGCGCGGGCGCGCTCGGTGAGCCGCGCGAGGTCGCCGCTGACGATCGCCGCCGGCTCGATGAGCGCGCCGCCGACGCCCACGGCGATCGCGCCCGCCGCGAGATAAGCCGGCGCCTCGTCGAGCGTGATGCCGCCCGTCGGAAAAAACCGCGCATCCGGCAACGGCTCGCGCAACCGCGCGAGGTAGCGCGGGCCGCCGACGCTGTCGACGGGGAATACTTTGACGACGCGCGCGCCCGAGCGCATGGCCACGACGACCTCGCCGGGCGTGAGCGCGCCCGGAATGAACAGCACGTCGTGCGCGGCGGCCCAATCGAGCAATTCCGGATCCGTCACGGGGGAGACGAGATAGCGCGCGCCCGCCGCGTGCGCCGCCTCGGCCTGCGCCACGTCGAGCACCGTGCCGGCGCCGACGAGCAAGCCGGTCGCCGCCAGCGCGCGGATCACCTCGGCCGCTTCGGGCGTCGTGAACGCAATCTCGACCGTCACGCAGCCGCCCGCGATCAGCGCATGGGCCGCTGCGAGGGCGCGCATGGGATCGGACGCGCGCAGCACCGGCACGAAGCGCGCGGCCACGAGCCGCGCGAGTGCC
>DATNPP010000097.1:0-9847 GCA_036703175.1 Oscillatoriaceae cyanobacterium | reverse complement strand
GCGCGCCTTGAGCACGCCGAGATCGCCGGCCGCTTCTTCCTTGAGCTGGTAGAAGCTCGCCGAATCCAGGTTCAACGCCTCGACCGCCAATCGCACCTCGTGCGGCCGCAAAGGCGACACGAGCTCCAGGCGTTGGGCCTGGTAAGGCAACACGCCCTCCGGCGCGGCCACGCGGTGTACGCCGAACGGGCTTTCTGAAAGCGTCGCGGGGCTCATTTCTATCTCCGATCCAGCGAAATCTGGGCCGAGACGCCCAGAATCTCGCGCGCCTCGGCGGGCGTCGCGACCGGCCGGCCGAGCTCGGAGGCGAGGCGCACGATGCGCGCGACGAGCTGCGCGTTGCTTTCGGCCAGCTCGCCCTTGCGGTAGAACAGGTTGTCCTCGAAGCCCACGCGCACGTGTCCGCCCATGACGATCGCCAGCGCCGCCATCGGCAACTGCTGCGCGCCCACGCCGGCCACGCTCCAGGTCGCGAGGCTGGGCAGCGAATCGACCAGGAAGGTCAAGCCGCGCACGCTCGCCGGCATGGCCCCCGGCACGCCGAGCACGAAGTCGAAGTGCAGCGGATGCGAGAGCTCGCCCGCCTTGATGAGGCGCATGGCGTTCGCGATCATGCCCGGCTCGAAGACCTCGATCTCGGGCTTGATGCCGCGCTCTTTCAGCTTGCGCGCGAGCGCCTGAAGAAACTCGGGCGAGTTCATGAACACGTCGTCGCCGAAGTTGACCGTGCCGCAGGTGAACGAGGCCATCTCGAGGTGGCGCGTGAGCTGCGGATCGTCGAGGGGCGCGAGGCGCTCGGCCGTGGTTGCGGTGACGGCGCCGCCGGTCGAGATTTGCAGAATCGGATCGACCTTGGCCTTGATCAGCCGGCAGGTCTCGGCGAAGCGCGCGGAGGATTGACTCGGCGTGCCGTCGTCCTCGCGCACGTGCAGATGCACGATGCTCGCGCCGGCTTCGACGGCGGCGATCGCGCTGTCGGCGATTTCGGCGGGCGTGTACGGCACCGCCGGATTCTGCGCTTTGGTCACCTCGGCGCCCACGGGCGCGCACGTGATGATCAGCTTGTCCATTGAGGCCCTCGCTTGGTCAAGGTGCTCCATTATTCCACAACGCCGGGCTTTTCGCGAGTCACGGGCTCACGGGGCGATCGTGAAACGGAGCGTCACGGGGCCGGTCGGCGGATCGCGATCGAAGGGCCGCAGCGTCGCGCTCGCCTCCCCGCTCGCCTCCGCGGGCAAGGTCGCGTCGAGCTCGCCGTCGGCGAGGCGGTCGGGCGCGAGCGTCCACTGGTTGCCGCCGTTCGTCACGCGCAGGCTCAGCTCATCCGGCCGCGTCGGCAGCCCGTCCGCCGTGATGGTCAACTGCCCGCTGCCCTCGCGCAGCACATGCGCGTTCGTGGGCGCCGAAAAGGCATCCGTGCCGACCTGGACGGCCAGCGTGCCGTCGGCCGCGAGCGTCTGGACGGTCGTGCTCTCCACGCGCAATCCGCCGGGCGTCGTGCCGTGTCCCTGCAATTCGATCGCGCCGTTGCCGCGCGCCCCGGTGAGGGCGATCGCGAAGAAGCCGTCGGCGTCCGCGTCCGCGTCCCGGATGCCGGGCGTCGTCAGGGCGTCGACTTCGTGGACGGTGCCGTTCGGCAGCGCGCAGCCGCGCGGATCGCAGACCACACCGGCGATTCCGGGTGACGCGCTTTTCGGCACGAGCGGCAGATTGACGCGCGGCAAACCGACCGCCGGACCCAGCGTGGCCGTGATCGTCACGGACAAACAGTCCGCGGCTTGCACGCTGAGATGCAAGGTGCCCGGCGCGAGGCCATCGAAGCGGTAATGGCCGTCGAGATCCGTCCGCGTCGTCCGGCCGCCCGGATCGAGGTTCACCGTGACGCCCGGAGCCGGCGAGAAAGTCGTGCCGTCGGCGCGCGCCACGAGGCCCACCACGGTGCCGGCCGGCAGCGGCGCGCCGGCTTCGGCCGCCGCGAACGCGCTCGAGACCGGCACGGGCAGGCCCACGGGCGCGGTGTTCACGCCGTGGCCGGCACAGCCCAGGACCAGCAGGCCCGCGAGCAGCGCACCGCGACGGATCAAAGCTTCACCAGGACCAGATTGACCGTCGGCAGCGCCGGCATGGCGATCGAGAGCGTGACGGCATCCGGCGCGGCGTCGCCCGTATAGCCGGAGGCGGTCGCCGTCACGTAGTAGCTGCCGTTCGAGATGCCGCTCAACAAATAGGTGCCGTCCGCCGCGCTCGTGAGGGTGGCGACCTTGGTCGCCTCCGTGGCGCTGCGGATCGTGATCGTGGCGCCCGAAACGGCCGTCGCGTCGTGGACCGGATCGATCACGATGCCGCCGATCGAGCCGCCGCCGGCATCCAATGTGTTCGAGAGCACCGTGGATTGCGTGAGCGGCGGCACCGAGACGGCCGGCACGGGCGTCGGCGTCGGGCCGCCGGGCGAGGCCGACGGAAAGTCCGACTCGGGCAAAGGCGAGACGTGGCCCGACGGCAGCGGTGTGGGTTTGGGCGTGGGCGAGATCGGCACCAGAGGCGCGATCGAGGCTGGCGCGCGGCTGCCGGTCGACTGCGCCGTGCGCGCGACCGGCTGCGTCTTGAGTCGCGTGGCGGTCGGGGCGGCCGTGTGGCAAGCCGACAGCAGCGCGAGCAGCAAAACTACGCCTGGCGACCAGCGACGCATCGGCCCCTCCCGACGCTTACAGGTTGGACTGTTGCACGCCGTCGGTGGCGCTGGCCGACATCGGCACGTCCACCGTGGTGTCCGCGTAGTTGGTGTAGTTGATGCCCGACACCAGCGCCCCGAACTGGAAGCCCGCCGACGAGAGGCCGGCGCCCGGTCCGAGCGTCAGCGCGCCGCCCGTCTCCTTGACGTGGTAGGTGATCGTGAGCGGCTTCGTCGGGCCGTCGGTGCCCGCGTACGAGGCCGGAGGCTTGACGGAGAAGGCCGCCGTTACCGAGCCGTCGCTGTTCTGGATCGTGCCGGTGCCGGACGACCAGCTGATGGTGTTGGGCTGCGTGATCGTCGCCGGAACGATCGTCCAATTGGTGCCGCCGGGCTGCGAGGCCGTCGCGCTGGTGAAGCTCGCGAGCACGCCGTTCGTGCCGGCCACGGGGGTGCCGCTCGTCACGCCGAGGACGGTGAGCATGTTGGCCGTCGTCGCCGGATCGATCTCGATGGTCGAGCTCGTGCCCTGCGTCAGGTGCTGCAGCACGAAATGGTTGCCCGAATCGCGGAAGGCCTTGATCTTGCCGCTCAGGCCGCTGAAGTTGGTGATCTCGCCGCAGAGGTTCTCGAGATCGACGCTGTTGCTGAACACCGGCACGGTGACGCCAGCGCCGCCGTCCACGTCGATCACCAGCTTGTCCGCCGTGGTGAGGCCCAGTTGCGTGCCGGCCGCGGGCTCGACCTGCGTGCCCGTGATCGTCGCGTACTGCGCCGCCGCGCTCATGTTGGTCTTGCTGGTGTCGACCACGCGGAACTCGCCCAGGCCGGTCGATTTGCTGCCGGGCGTGATCGTGATCGTGACGAGGCCGTCGCCGTCGCCGGCCGAGCCCGCGTCCGAGAAGCTCTTGGTGATGCCGAAGCTGTCCGCGGCGAGCATGTCCAGGCCGTCGACGGTGATGGCGCTCGGCGTCGCCGGCGCGCTGGTCTTCGAGTAACCCGCGCTCGGCATCGCGACGGCCAGGTTCGAGAGCTGGATCTTGGTGCCTTGCGCGGTGGACAAGGGCGCCTTGAAGGTGATCAGCAAGGCGCACTTGCCGGCCTGGCCGGGCGTCGCCGCGCCGCTGGCGGGAATGCCGAAGCCCTGAATCGACCAGTTGCCGCTGCCGTCGGGCTGCGAGATGTTGGCGAGCGGAATCGCCGTCGCACTCGCGGTGGCCGAGGCGATCGTCGTGCCCGCGAGGACGGTGCCCGAGAGCTTGATGTCCTGCGATACGCTCGGGTTCGCGTTCTTGAGCGTGATCGAGTAGGTGCCCGTATTCGTGCCGTAGAAGCGCTTGCCGCCGATGAGGTTCGTCACGCCCGTCGTGCTCGACGCGAAGACCGAGTCGGGGCTGTAGCTGACGTCGCTGTTGAACTGGGGCGAGGTGTACTGCGTCACGAACGGCGTGGCGCTCCAGGCGGTCATGAGCTTGGACACGCCGAATGGCACGATCGCCGCCGTAAAGGTCGGGCTCGGCATCGTGTAGGGAATGCGGAAGGTCACGTTGCCCGCGCCGTCGACGCTGCTCGGCAGCACGTCGTAGGTCATCGAGCCGCTCTTGAGCTCAATGTAGAACTCGTCCGCGCGCGTGCTCAGCGGCGTCGAATTAAGCGTCGCCGGGCTGTTGGCCGGCGCGAAGGTGCCGTTGGGCCACGTCGGCGAGCCGGGCGCGTCGCAGGTGTCCGCCGGCACGTTCAGCACGAGGGCCGTGCCCGTGAGTGCGGCGGCGGCCACCGCGCTGCTCTCCAGGTGCACGTTGCCGGGCGAGGTGCCGTTGGCCGACGCCTGCACGACGCCGGGCGAGGAGGGGCTCACGGCGACGTTCGACAGCGAGACGGTGTAGAAGCCGTTGGCGTTCGCGACCACGGTGCTGTTCGAGCCCGCCCCGCTATTGGCGGCGTTGCTCAGCACGCGGACGTTGGCGTTCGGCAGCGCCGCGCCGCGCGGATCCGTGACGACGCCGCTGACGGTCGCGGTGAAAGGCGCGATCGCCGACACGTGGAAGCCCGTCGGCGCGAGGGCCAGATTGACGCGCGGCGTGCCCATCACGGGGTTCATGACCACGTGGCTCGTCGCACTCTGGAAACCGTCCTTGCTGGCGCTCACCTGGTAGTCGCCCGGCTTGACGCCCGAGAAGCTGTAGTGGCCCTGCGCGTCCGTCACGGTCGTCGCATCGGTGCCGGCGAGACGAATCGTCGCGCCCACGACGGGCACGAAAGCCTGGCCGTTGTACGCGGCGATCATGCCGGTCATGGTGCCGGCGGGCAGCACGTCGTTGGCGGCGGATTCCGCGGGCGCGCTCACGGAGGCCGGCATGGTCTTCATCGCCGGGGCGCAGGCGACCAGCGACAGCGTCGCGGCCAGCGTCACGACCATGGGGCCAACGTAGAGAGACGTCCGTGCTCTTCTCATGGGATTCGGTACCTCGCGGCAGGTCAGGCGATCGCTCGAAGCGGCGGGCAGACGCAAAACGGCCAAAACCCGGTTGTTTCCTATATACCACCGAAACGAGCTTTCCCCACGTTATCGTGCAAATCCCCCGGGCGTCCGTTCGCCCAGTCACAGGCGGACATAATCAGCTGCGCGCGAGCCGCATCACCAAGCCGGCGCCGATCGCCCCGGCGATCGCGTCCGGCAGCCAGGCGCCCACGAGTGGACTGAGCGCGCCGGTCTGGCCGAGGGCCATGCCGACGAACATGAGGATGTAGTACACGAAGATCACGAGCACGGAGAGCCCGAGGCCCAAACTGCCGCTGGTGCGCTGCGGGCGCAGGCCCATCGGCGCGCCCACCAGCGCGAAGACCAGGCTGGCGAAGGGCACGGCGAACTTCTGGTAAAGCTGGACCTTGAGCGCGTTGAGATCGCTGCCCGTGGCGCCCGTGCTCGCGAGCTGCCGAATGTGCTCGGCGAGCTCGCGCGCGTCCATCTCGATCGGCGTGCGGTTCTCGCGGCCGAGCGCCAACAGCGCCTGGCCCAGCACGATGCGCTGGGAATCGAAGCCGACGGTGTAGCGAATCTGCCCGCTGTCGTCGATCTGGTAGATCGTGCCTCGGCGGAAGGTCCAGCCGTGATCCGCCGGCACGGCCTGCTTGGCCTGCACGATGCGCACGAGCTTGTTGTTCTCGAACTCCTGCACGACGACGTCGTCCATGTGCCGGCCGTCGAAGTGGCGCGCGTAGAACAGGCGCTTGAGCGCATCGCCCTGCATCTCGTGGTAGAAGACGTGATCGCGCGAGACCGGCATGCGGCGCTGGTGCAGGGCCTCGTAGAGAAGGTTTTGCGCTTGCCAGCTGGCGGCGGGCACGACCGTCTCGTCGAGGGCGATCGTGAGGGCGCTGACGGCGACGGCGATCGCCAGCACCGGCGCCATAATGCGATACAGGCTCACGCCGGCCGCCTTGAGCGCCGTGATCTCGCCGTCGCCGGACAAGCGCCCGAACGCGAGCAGCGTCGCGAGCAGCATGGACATCGGGAAGGTGTAGAACACCATCTCCGGCAATCGCAGCGCGAGAATCTCGAGCACGAGCGTCAACGCGAGCCCATGGCTCACCATCAGCGAGACGAGCTCGAAGAGCACGGTGCTCGCCGTGAGGATGCCCGTGAACGCGCCGACCCCGAAGAGAAAGGGCACGGCGAGCTCGGCCAGAATGTAACGGTCGAGCAATTTCACGGGAATTACATGCGGAATTCTTCGCCGAGGTAGTGCTTACGCGCGATCTCGGATTGGGCGATCTCGTCGGGCGAGCCCGAGACCACCACCTCGCCGTTGGAGAGGATGTGGGCGTAGTCGACGACGCCGAGCGTCTCGCGCACGTTGTGGTCGGTGATGAGAATGCCCAGGTTCTTGTCCTTGAGCTTGCGGATCATCTTCTGCAGCTCGGCGACGGTCAAGGGGTCGATGGCGCTGAACGGCTCGTCCAGCAGCAAAAAGCTCGGATTGGCGGCCATGGCGCGCGCGATCTCGACGCGCCGGCGCTCGCCGCCCGAGAGCTGCGAGCCCTTGTTCTTGCGCACCTTCGTCAGATTGAACTCCTCGAGCAGCTCTTCGAGCCGCCCGTTCTGCTCTTCTTTGGGCACGCCCTTGACCTGCCAGACGGCGCGGATGTTCTCTTCGACCGTCAGCTTGCGGAAGACCGAGGGCTCCTGCGCCAAATAGCCGATGCCCTTGCGCGCCCGCACGTGCATCGGCAGATGCCCGATCTTCTCGCCGTCGAGCGAGATGTTGCCGGCGTTCGGCTTGACGAGGCCGACGACCATGTAGAAGGTCGTGGTCTTGCCCGCGCCGTTGGGGCCCAACAGGCCCACGATCTCGCCGCGGTTGACCGTGATGCTCACGTGGTTCACGACGCGGCGCGATTTGTATTGCTTGACCAGATTCTCGGTGACGATCGCCATGAGCGCTATTTTACCAGGTTCGCACGCGTCGCGCGCAGCGGCGTGGAATCAGGGCCCGCTGATCGTGCCGCTCGCCGAATCGGGCAAACGGAGCCGAATGTGCGTGCCGCCCGCGGCCACGAGCCGTCGTTCGGGCACGAAGAGCGTGATCGTCTCCGCGTGCAGCACGTCCTGGCCGCGCTTGGCCTCGACGTCGCCGGTGAAGACGATCTTGAGCACGCGCGTGCCCGCGGCGTTCGCGGTGATGACGGCCTCTTGGCAGCTCACCTGCAACTGCGGCAGCGCGATGTGCACGTCGCCTTGCGCGGTGTAGGTGTGGGCGCGATCGTCGTAGGTGGTCGTGTCCGCGTTCATTTCCATTTGCGGCTGGGCGATCGCCGGGCTGGCGACGAGCAGCAGCACGGCGGCGAGAATGACAGATCTCATGACGAACTTTCCAGGGGCGCGGGCGCCCAGTCGATGCTCGGGCCGGCGCCGGTCACGCCGCTCGCGAGTTGCACCTGGCGCAGCGCGCGATCGGCCACGAGGCCGCCCGCGTCGAGCCGGTAGTCGCCGCGCCAAAAAGCGACCGGCCCCTGCGCGCGCAATTTGCCCGGCCCGGGCAGCCAGGTCGCGGCGCTGGCGGTGAACCCCGTGTGCGTCCGCGTGCTCTCGAGCGTGACGTGGCGCAGCTCGAGGCGGCGATCGCCGAGATGAAAGGTCGCCTGCGGCGCGGTGCCGCTCGACACCAGCGCGCCGTCCTCGTAGAAGCGCGTGCTCACGTGATCGAGCGTCGCGATGCGCTCGCCGTTTCGATACACCGCATTTTTCGCCTCGAGCTCCCAGACTCTTTGTCCGTGGGCGCGCTCGACGAGGTGGGCGCCCTCGAGCTCCACGCGCGGCGAGGGCGGCGCCTCGGCGTGGCGCTGGGCGTCGTGGCAGCCGATCGCCGTCGACGCCGGCAACAGCAGCAGAAGAAGCAGGGTCCGTCGCGCGTGCATGCCGCTAGAGCAGCTCGCCCAGCCGTGCGGCGTAGGCCGCGCCGTACTCGACGTAGTGTTCGGCGCCGTGCTTGATGCGCTCGGCCTGGTCGGGATCGAGGGTCTTCACGACCTTGGCCGGCATGCCCATGATCAGCGAGTTGGGCGGAAAGTCGCGGCCTTCTGGCACCAGCGCGCCCGCGGCCACGATCGAGCCCTCGCGAATGCGACAGCCGTTGAGCAGAATCGCGCCGATGCCGATCAGGCAGTTGTCCTCGACGGTCGCCCCGTGAATCACCGCGCGATGCCCCACCGTCACGCTGCGGCCGACGTTGGCCGGAAAGCCCTCGTCCACGTGCACGATCGCGCCGTCCTGGATGTTCGAGCGCTCGCCGATGACCACCGAGGCCATCTCGGCGCGGATCACGGCGCCGAACCAGACGCTCGCGTGGGCGTCGATGCGCACGTTGCCCAGCACCGTGGCGTTGGGCGCCACGAAGGCCGTCTCGTGAATGTCCGTTTGATCGTTCAGCTCGAAGTTTTCCATGGGGTCTTTTCTCGACTCAATCCAGCAACGGCGCCGGCTCGGCTTCCAGGTTGGGCGTGAAGACCCGGCTCGCCGAGCGCCGGCTCCAGGCGAAGTAAATCGCGAGGCCCAGCGCCATCCAGAAAGCGTAGCAGACCCAGATGCGCCACGAAAGGCTGGCCATCAGGTAGAGGTTGGCGGCGACGCTCGCGATCGGCAGCACGGGCACCCACGGGCAGCGGAAGGTGCGCGGCAGTTCCGGCTGGCTGCGCCGCAGGATGATGACGCCGATCGAGACGACGCAAAAGGCGATCAGCGTGCCGAGGCTGACCAGATCCGCGAGCGCGTCGAGCGGCACCGCCGCGGCCAGAATCGCCGTGATGACGCCCAGAATGACCGTGGCCTCAATCGGCGCGCCGGTGCGGGCGTGCACGTTGGAGAAGAGGCGCGGCAACAAGCCGTCGCGCGCCATCACGTACAGAATGCGCGTCTGGCCGATCGTGCCGACCAGCAGCACGGAGAGAATGCCCACCACCGCGACGAACGAGAGCAAAAAGGCCGCCTGCGGCTGATGCACGAGCACCAGCGCGCTCGCGAGCGGGTGGGCGTCGTCGCGCATGGCCGAGAGCGGCATCACGCCGGTGAGCACGAGCCCGACGCCGACGTAGAGCAGCGTGACGATGCCGAGCGCCGCGAGCACGCCCCGCGGCACGTTCTTTTGCGGCTCGATCGTCTCCTCGGCCACAGTCGTGACGGCGTCGAAGCCGACGAAGACGAAGAACAGCGAGCCCGCGCCCGCCATCACGCCCGTCCAGCCGAAGGGCATGAACGGATGCAGCTTGGCGGTGTCGAAGTGCGGAGCGCAGACGGCCAGGAACATCAACAGCACGCCGCACTTGGCCGCCACCAGCGCCGTGTTGAGGCGCGCGCTCTCCTTGATGCCCGCGACCAGCAAGGCGGTGACGAACAGGATCGAAAAGGCGGCCGGCGCGTTGAACCAGGCGACTTCGTGGGTGCCCGGTATCGGCGTGCCCGGCGCGTTGAGCAACACGGCCGGCAGCTGTACATGGAACCCGCCCAGAATCTGATTGAGATAGGCGCCCCAGCCGGCGGCGACCGCCGAGTTGGCGAGCCCGTACTCAAGCATCAGATCCCAGCCGACCAGCCAGGCGACGATCTCGCCGAGCGTGCAGTACGCGTACGAATACGTGCTGCCCGCGGCGGGAATCAGCGTGCCGAGCTCGGCATAGCTC
>DATNPP010000032.1:0-4024 GCA_036703175.1 Oscillatoriaceae cyanobacterium | reverse complement strand
GATCTTTCGAATCTCGTTGTTGGCTTGATCCGCCACGAAAAGGTTGCCGTTCGCGTCGAAGGCGAGGCCCGCGGGGTGAGAGAAGCCGGCGGCGGCGCCCGTGCCGTCGGCCGAGCCCGAGGTGGTCGATCCGGCGAAGGTCGTGACGACGCCCGCAGGGGAGATCGCGCGAATCTCGTCGTTGAGGTAGTCCGCCACGTAGAGGTTGCCGCTCGCATCGAACGCGAGCTCGGTGGGCGTGTTGAAGCTGGCGGTGATGCCGATGCCCGCGTCCGCCCCGCTGATTCCGGTGCCCGCGAAGGTGCTGACGGCGCCCGCCGGGGTGATCTTGCGGATGGTGTCGTCGAGAGCGCTCGCGACGAAGAGATTGCCGCTCGCGTCGAACGCGAGGCCGACGGGGCCGCCGAAGTCGGCGGGGAAGGTGCTCACCGTCGGTTTGGCGGTGCCGACGAGGCGCACGGGCAAGTTCGTGATCGTGGGGGCGTCGTCGTCGGTCACGGCGACGTCCACGGAAGAGCCGTCGACCGTGTTGGAGATCAGGCGGCTGGTGTCGCTGCTCGCGTAGGCATAGGCCCGCAGGCGGTAAAGCGTGTTCGATCGGAGGCCGCTCAAGGTCACGGGATCCGAGAACGCGGCCGGCAACAGATCGACCGTCTCGCCCACGGGGGTCTCAGTGCTGCCCGAAACGGCAAAAACCTCGATTTGCAGATGCTTCACGTCCGCCTGGGAGTAGGGCATCACGGACTGCACCCGGCGCGCGAAGCGGAGATTCACCTCGAGCGTGGCGCGCGCGGCGGAGGTGGGCGCGATCGCCGATGAGACCTGCTGGCAGCCCGCCAGCAGGGCGATCGCCGCCAGTCCCGTTCCGAATCTCGTTCTGCGTCGCAAGTCCGTCTCCTCTTCGGCGTTCGGCCCCTCTGACGGGCCCCACGGAATGCACGCGACCGTCGACCGGCGCGCGTGTGCTTCCTCGCCCTCGACTCTATCAAGCGCGCCACTATGTTGTCAAGTGTCATTATTGACATTTTTCAAAATGGCATGAATCCCATGCCGTTCAGCGGCTTGCGGCCCTGTCGGAGCGTTTTTTCGAAAATGAAAAGGCGCCGCGCTTCCGGGGGCGTGTCCCGGAAATGCGGCGCCTGTCGCGCAAGAGGGCAGGAGAGTCCGGCCTCGGCGCTAGAGCACCGGGAAGAGCATCTGGCGGTACGTCGGCAGCGGCCAGAGCGCCTCGCCCACGAGGTTCTCGGCCTCGTCGCAGAGCCCGCGCAATCGCGCGATCGCCGGCACTACGGCCGTGCTCGCGTGGCGCAGACCCGGCTCCGGATCGTGGCCCGCGAACAGGTCGTCGCGCTGCTTGTCCAGATCGCCCGCGGCACTGAGCAGCGACTCGGCGAGAATCGCGAGCTTGTGCAGCCGCTCCTCCTGGCGCGAGACCTTGGCGCCGCCGTGGCGGAACGCCTCGAGGGCTTCGCCCGTGCGGGCCGCCTGGGCCTCGATCGCCGGCAGCACGAGGCCCGTGGCGATCTCGGAAAGCGTCTGCGCCTCGATGTCGATCGCCTTCAGATACCGCTCGCCGAGAATCTCGGTGCGCGCGGCGATCTCTTCTTCGCTGAAGACGCCCTGAGAAACCAGGAAAGCGGTCCTTTGCCCCTCACGCAGCGCGCCGAGCGCCGCGGGCGTGTCCTTGAGCACCGGCAGACCGCGACGGGTGGCCTCTTCGAGCCACTCGCCCGCATAACCGTTGCCCTCGAAACGCACGTCGTGACTCTCGGTGAGCGCCTCACGGGCCAGCTCGAGCACGGCGGCTTCGCGCGCCAGGCCCTTGGCGAGCTTGGCTTCGAGGCGATCGCCGAGGGTGCGGAAGGCGTCGGCGACGGCCGCGTTCAGCACGGTCATCGGCCAGGCGCAGTTCTCGCTCGAGCCGACCGCGCGGTACTCGAACTTGTTGCCCGTAAAGGCGAAGGGCGCGGTGCGATTGCGATCAGTCGCGTCCAGCTGCACCGTCAGCTTCTCGGTGATCGCGAGCGGCGCCCCGGAGGCCAGCTCGGGCTTCTCGCCGCGCTCGGCGGCCTCGACCAGGCTCGCGATCGCCGAGCCCAGGTAGGCCGAGATGATCGGCGGCGGCGCCTCGTTGGCGCCCAATCGGTGATCGTTGCCCGCCGAGGCCACCGTCGCGCGCAGCACGGCCGCATGGCGATGCACGCCCCACAGCACGGCCGAGAGGACGGCCAGAAAGCGCGTGCGCTCGCCGCTCGGCTCGAGCAGGTTCTCGCCCGTATCCGTCGCCATGCTCCAGTTGTTGTGCTTGCCCGAGCCGTTGATGCCCGCGAAGGGCTTCTCGTGCATCAAACAGACCAGGCCGTGGCGCTCGGCCACGCGGCGCATGACGTCCATGGTCAGCACGTTGTGGTCGCAGGCGACGCTCACGCTCTCGAAGATCGGCGCGATCTCGTACTGGGAGGGCGCGACTTCGCAGTGGCGGGTCTTGACCGGCACGCCGAGGCGGCAGAGCTCGGCCTCGACCTCGCTCATGTAGGCCAGCACGCGCGCCGGAATCGGCCCGAAGTAGTGATCCTCGAGCTGCTGATTGCGGCTGGGCACGCGGCCGAGCAGCGTGCGGCCGGCCATCAGGAGGTCGGGACGCTTGGCGAAGTGAGCGCGATCGACGAGGAAGTACTCCTGCTCGGTGCCGAGCGTCGCCGTCACGGCCGTGACGCTGTCGCTGCCCGACACGAGGTTCAAAAAGCGGGTGGCTTCGCGCGAGAGCGCGGCGAGCGCGCGCAACAGCGGCGTCTTGTGGTCGAGCGCGTGGCCGGTGTAGCTCACGTAGGCGCACGGCACGCACAGCGTCGGGGCGTTGCCTTCCTTGCGAAGAAAAAGCGGCGTCGTGGGATCCCAGACCGTGTAGCCGCGCGCCGTGTGCGTGGCGCGCAGACCACCGTTGGGGAACGAGCTCGCGTCCGGCTCGCCCTGCAGCAGCAGGCTGCCCGGCAGGCGATCGAGGGCGCTCACGGCGCCGTGCGCGCCGACTTTCAGCGACAGAAAGGCGTCGTGCTTCTCGGCGGGAATGCCCGTGAGGGGCTGGAACCAGTGCGCGAAGTGCGTCACGCCGTGCGCGCGGGCCCAGTCGAGCACCACCTCGCCGACGGCGTTGGACACGTCCTTGCTCATGGCGGCGCCGGACAGCACGAAGGCCTCGAAAGCCGCCGCGGTGTCGCCGCTCAGGCGCTCGGCAATCGCTTGCCAGCTCAAAGACCAGGAACCGAAGGTCTCGGACGGAGAACCGCTCGCAACGCGCTCGCGGAGGGTGACGACATCAGAAACGTGGGCAACCACGGCTGGACTCCTCTTTCTGGGGGGATCGGCGAACCGTCCTCCAGCTTAGCCCTTTCCGTCTGAAGAGGCTCTGAAGATGATCACAATGAAGCTCGTGAGCCGCGCTCAAGGTGCGGTATGCAGGCGATCGAGAAGCGCCTTGATCTCCCGAAAGGCTTCCAGGCGCTTTGCGCGCTGGCCGTTGTTGCGTGGACTCGTCGACGGCACGACCCGCACGAGCGTGCCCGGCGGCGGATTGCCCAGGCGCGCGTAGCGTTCGAGCAGACCCAGGCCGTTGAAGCAGACGATGCGCGGGCGATGGCGCGCGAGGATTTCGTCAAGTCGAAGTATGCCGCGCTCGAACTCGTCGCGCGAAAGCCCGTCGATGTTGGGCGTGGGCCGCTTGATGAGATCCGTGAGGCCGAGGCCGTGCTCGAGAATCTCGACGTCCGAGCCGGGCTCGCGCAGCACGCGCGGCACGAAGCCGGCCTCGTGCAGATCTTCCCAGAAGCGATTGGCCTTGCGGGCGTAGTAGTGGCCGTGCGCGACCGCGTAGGGATTGGGGTTGTAGCCCACGAAGAGCAGATCGAGATCGTCCGCGAGAATGTCCGCGAGCGTCTCGACGCCGTCGAGCCGAATGCGCTCGGCCATCCTCAGCTCGCCTGGCCCAGCGCGCCGAGGCCCGCGAGGTACCATTCGGGTGTCCGGC
>DATNPP010000029.1:0-5860 GCA_036703175.1 Oscillatoriaceae cyanobacterium | reverse complement strand
GATCGTGATTGCCGCTCACATGCTCGGGCGTGATGGGGGTGATGATGCAGCCGGTGGTGGTGAGCAGAGCGAGGGCGGGAAGCAGCAGCCAGGAGCGGAATGCGCGCATGCGGGGGTCCTTTCTCGAAATGGCGTGCGGGGGGCACCCGCGCCGCGCAACGGGCGGTTCAATGCTTGGACGAAAGTGTCGTTCGTTAGGTTCCGTGGATCAGCGCATCGGCCGAAATGCGCCCGTCGACCAGCTCGATCACCCGATCGGCCTGCTGAGCGAGCTCGAGGTTGTGCGTGACGATGACGATCGTCTGGCCACGTTCGCGGTTCTCACGCCGCAGCCATTCGTAAACGAGCTGGCCGTTGTGCGTGTCCAGATTGCCGGTGAGCTCGTCGCCCAACAGCAACGCCGGCGCGTTGGCGAGCGCGCGGGCGCTCGCCACGCGCTGCTGCTGCCCGCCCGAGAGCTGGTGCGGCCGATGCTCCAGGCGATCCGAGAGCTCGACGTTCGCGAGCAGCTCGGCCGCGCGCTCGCGGGCCGCTCGGCGCGGCTTGCCCGCGACCATCATCGGCAACGCCACGTTGTCGAGCGCGCTCAGCTCGGGCAGCAGGAAGTGGAACTGGAACACGCAGCCGACCTTGAGGTTGCGCAGCTTGGCGAGCCGCTTGTCCGGCAGCGTGCGCGTCGAGGTGCCGTCGATGAACACCTCGCCCGACGTGGGGCGATCGAGGCCTCCCAGCAGATAGAGCAACGTGGACTTGCCCGAGCCCGAGGGGCCGGTGATCGCGACGAACTCGCCGCGGGCGATCGCCAGATCGACCCCCGCCACGGCCAGCACGGGCTCTTGCGCACCCGTGAGCTCCTTGACGACCTTCTCGGCCCGCAGTATCGCTTCCGCCATGCCCCATTAAACCACGGCGCTACTGGAAGTAGCGGCTGCCGAGCTCGAGGGTGTACTGCGCACTGTAGGGGTTGAGTGGATCCGCCGCGATCACGACGCGCGCACTTCCGACGGCCTGGCACAGATCGGCGATCGCGCTTTGCGAGCGCTGCTTCGCGCGGCCACGGTCCACCAGGCGAACGTCGACGTGGGCGATTGGCGCCCGCGACGTCCGAATGACCTGAAAGCCCTGCCGCGTGAGCGTGTCCGCGAGGGCCATGGCCTTGTGGTCGTCCGAGCCGCCGTAGAGAATCTCGACCGTCGGATGCGTTCGATCCGGCTGCGTCGCCGCGAGCGGCGTCTTCAGCTTCTGCTTCAGCCCGTCGAGCTCCTGCGTGTTGATGATCCAGCTCCCCTGGCGCAGATCGCCGGGCAACGTCGCGAACGCGAGCGCGTCGGGCGGCACCTGACGCCAGCGGTCGGCCAGGGCATGCAGCTCGTCGTTGGGCAGATTGGTCTCCAGCTGCGAGTCCACACTGTCCACCACCGCGCCGAAGCCCCAGCCCATGCCCTGAATCGATTGCTGATAGGCCTCGATCAGCTCCTGCTGATGCGCCAGTTGTGCGGGCGCGTCGTCCGCTTCGTCATGCCAGGCGAGGGCGGCCACTTGCGCCGGCGTGAGCTTCTGGACGCCTGATGCGAGGTTCACGGCCGCGTGCGTGTCCTCATCGGTGAACTGCAGCGGCCGGGCCAGATCGAGCGACACGCCGCCCAGCTTGTCGAGCACGCTGCGCGTGGCGCCGGGCTCCAGATAGAGGTAGTAGGGCACGTGCATGCCGAGCGTCGCCTCGACGAGCTCGGTCATGTGCGTGCTGCCCTGCGCGAGGCCCAGTCCGATCGGGCCCATCCGGTCATCGCTGAGCAGCACGCGCGTCTCGCGCGGCACCGTGATCACGACGGCCTGGTGCTGCACGCGATCGAAGCTGAAGACCTGCAGAAAATCCGCCGCGTGATGGGTGGCCGGATCGCCCGGCGTGCTGGGCAACGCCCTGGGATCGGCGCCGATCACGAGCACGTTCACGCGCGTGTCCTCGGGCGCCAGCAGAGAGAACTTCACGGGCGGCATGGCCCAGCGCACGATCACGCCGATGGCGCCGCCGATCGCGGCGGTCAGCACGCAAAAGATGCCGACGGCGATCGCGCGGCGCATCCACAGCGTGCGCTTGTGGCGCCGCACCGCGCGGCGCGTGGGGCCCATGCCGTCGGGAATGGTCGGAGGCTCGAGAGGAGGAGGCGTCTGCATGGCGTCTGGTGCACTCGAGGGGGCGATCGCCGGGGATCGGCGGAAGACATGCGATTCTACCACCATACCACCGTTTGTTCGTCGCCGAGCAGCCTTAACATTAATTCAAGACCAGCTTCACCGGACCCTTGACAGCATCGGTGCCCCTTGGTATAGTAGCGTTCGCGTTGCGCGATATGCGCACCGCAACAGCATTCCGCCATAGCTCAGTTGGTAGAGCGGGTGACTGTCCGTTGGCAGCTTTGAGCCGCGAGGCTCACTGAAAAACCTTGAATATCGGTGAATCTCCTGCAGAGGACAACGCCGAGGCACAGCCCGAAAGGGAAGGCCGTAGAGACTACCAAGAGGCATCTCTCCGAGATGATGGCATAGTCCAGTCCACGTGTATAACCCAATGAAGACGTGGGATACCTGTAATCACTAGGTCGCTGGTTCGAGTCCAGCTGGCGGAGCTGAAAAAGTCCTTCAGGGAAACCTGGAGGACTTTTTGTTGCCTTTTGGACTAGCGACGGGACGACATTTCGTGTATCATTCCAGACTAGAACACATGTTCTAGTCTGAGACCGGATGATGCCGACATGTCGCAAATGTGGGGCTTACTTTCCGTTGAAGCAGGTGGTCGACGGAAAGCCCCGTGTTTTCACAACGCGAAAGTTCTGCCTCGTCTGTTCGCCGTTTGGCCAGCACAACACGCGAAAATTGGACGAAACCAAGTCGGAGCGAATTCGCGTTTGCCAGGTTTGCGGTGAGCGCTATTCCGCCGGTCACGGCCAATATCGAAAAGTCTGCAAGTCGTGCCGGTCGATT
Source organism: Oscillatoriaceae cyanobacterium (assembly GCA_036703175.1). Classification (GTDB taxonomy): domain Bacteria; phylum Cyanobacteriota; class Sericytochromatia; order S15B-MN24; family JAQBPE01; genus DATNPP01. The sequence goes on along the minus strand of DATNPP010000029.1, from coordinate 2,878 downwards.
CGAACCCGAAAGGAACTGAAACGCAAGGCGGTCGCCCTTTTGGGCGGGTCATGCCAATTGTGCGGATACGACCGTTGTCTCTCGGCGCTCCACTTCCATCATCGCAACCCGCACGAAAAGGAGTTTACCCTCGCCAACTACAGTCATGGCTGGGAGCGTTTGCGTGCCGAGCTCCAAAAGTGCGTACTCCTGTGCGCCAATTGCCACACAGAAGTCCATGCCGGGCTAGTCGATATCTCGAACCTTTGACGCTTGCGCCTTCGGCGGGCCAAGCGACTGAGCGGGGTTCAAGCGGATAGAGGCGTCACGCCCAGCCTCGCGCGCAACTCGTCCACGGGCACGTCCGCATGCTCCCAGAAGTTCCAGCCCTCCGTGAGATCCATGTTGACCCGCCCGCCGCGCTCGAGCGCGGTGAAGAACGCCTCGGCGAGGCCCTCCTGCGCGAAGATGCCGGCCGTGTCGGGCTGGGGAGCCGGGGTCACGTTGTAGCCGGCCGAGAAGGTCAGCAGCACGAAGAGCAACACGTAGTGAGGATTGTGGCGCTTGAAGCCCGCGGTGAACGCGGCGACTTGCAGCTCGCCTTCCGGCGTCGGCGGATAGCCAGACAGGACGTGCGTGACGTCGTGGTAGATGCCGGCCTCGGGAAAGCCGTGCTTTTCACCGGGAAACGCGAAGCCGTGCTCCGTGAAGTGGTGCCACAGCGCATAGCCCAGCGTGTTCTTCGGCAGCTCGGCCAACGCATGGTAACGGGCGGCGAGCGCCGGATCGGCGACGAGGCCCGCCTGGCCCAGCAGATTCTTGGCCAGCTCGAGCACGCCGCCATGCAGCACGCGCTCGCGCACGGCATCCCCGATGTGGCCGTGGCGAATGAAATCGAGGCGGAACAGCAGCAACTGGCGCTCGGCCAGGCGATGAAGCTCGCGCAGGGCGGTGCTCTCGATACCCAACGCCGCGGCGAACGACTCGACCAGCGCCATTTGCGCGGGCTGCGGCGTGCCGTCGGCCAGGCTGACGGCGAGCATCGGCAACAGGGCGATCGGGCGGACGTCCTCGGGAATCCCCGCCGAGGCCAGCTCCTCGGGCGTGATGGGCGCGAGCGCGTCCAGCTCGAACGCCGTGCCCAGCACATGCCGCTGGCCGGCCGCCATCAGGTGCCGCGCGGCGGGCGTCAGGCCCGGCCCGGCGAGCGCCACCATCTTCACGGCACGGACGACGTGTCGGCCGATCTCGGGCTCCAGGTGCGGCAGCACGAGGCCACCTCGGCGATCTTCCAGGCGCATCGCTTCCTCCCTTCGGTGCTTGCTCGTTGCATGCCCGAAGAGGCGATCGCGCTAACCTGCGATTCCAGCCTATGAGGCCTGCGACTTCGGCGGCCCGATGGACTGGCCCTTCTTCAGGTCGTAATCGTGATACGGCACCTTCGCCCAGGCGAGATCCGTCGGCGAGATGAAGTCGTTGTCGACGCGCATCGCGCCGCGCCCCGGCAGCCAGCCGCTCACCCAGGAGAAGGGCTTGTGGTTCTTGAACCACTCGCTGAAGTTGAGCAGACCGCCGAAGAAGCGCGTGCGCGAGTCCTTCTGGCCGAACATGAAGCCGCAGAGCACTTCCGAGTAGGGCAGCGCGGCCCAGGCGAGCTTGAACGAGTCCTTGAACGCCTGATAACGGCTCACGCCGGTGCCGTCGAAGGCATGGAACACATCGAGCGCGGCATCCCAGCCGCAGCGGACCTGATCACCCAGCTTGCGGAAGAAGCCGAGCACGGGCGTCTTGAACTTGCCCGCCTTCTCGTCCGCCGCCAGCTTCTGGCTCGCCGCCGAGAAGCGCGGCATGCCCTGGCCGGAGGTGAACTTGGCGATGGCGGCCTTGATCGCCGCCTGTTGCTGCGGCGTCTTCGCGAGCGCCTCGGTCGTGTAACAGTTCGGCAGAATCTGCGTGACGGCCATGTTGATCAGCTGCTGCTCGGTGGGCTTGGGACGCGAGTTGACCGTCTCCATGACCGTCGAGAGCAACTTGAGGCGATCCTTGGGATCCAGGCCGTCCGTCATCGAGACGAGCGCGTCGATCAGCGAGTCGCGCTGCGAACTCTTCGAGATGGGAATCTTGAGCCCGGCGCCCTTGAGGTAGGCGTAGTAGGCCAGCGAGGAGCAGTAGAAGGCCTGGCCGACCGAAGTCTGGCCGAGCGTGTAGTCGTAGGGCTTGCCGAGCTGCTTGACGGCGTAGTTGACCGCCTTGTCGATCGCCTGCGAGCGCTGCGGCTCGGGCAGCGTGTCCGCCGGCGAGATCTTGCGGTAGGAGCAATAGCCCCAGTACTGATCGTTGAAGTCGGTGCGGCGCACGCGATTGCCGGACGGATCCTTGGGATCGCCCGTCATGCCCATCGCCTCGACGAACTGCGGCGGCGGCCCCGCGTCCGTGCAGATGATCGCGTGCGCGAACGGGCCCTTGGTCGCATGGGCGATGAAGTCGTTCGGATCGTTGTAGTCGATCAGAATGATGTCGCCCTTTTTCGTGTCCTTGAACATCGACAGAAGCTGCGGATTGCCCGAGATGCGCTTCGCCGCGCTGAGCATGCTGCTCGGATCGCCGTAGTTGTCCGCGAAGGGCCCCTGCTTGCCCTGGCGATAGTAATCCATCGCGGCTTGCTTGCCCTGGGCCTGGGCGATCGCCTTGAGCTCAGCGTAGTTCGTCGGCAAAAGGCCTTCGGACAGGTACTTCTGCTCGTCGCTCGTCAGCGTCGCGGGCGGCACGAGATCCGCCGGCGCCGGGCCGGCCGTCGGCGTCGGTGTCAACTGCGTCGAGTCCGTGGGCATCGTGGGCGTCTGGCTCGGCGCGGGCGTGTCCGCCAGCGCGACCGGCGTGGTCGGCAGCGTGGTGACGG
>DATNPP010000010.1:0-4461 GCA_036703175.1 Oscillatoriaceae cyanobacterium | reverse complement strand
GCATGCGCGAGCTGCGGGTGCAAGTGAAAGGCAATCCGTTCCGCATCCTGCACGTGTTCGATCCGGTACGGAACGTGGTTTTGCTCTTGGGCGGCGACAAAACGGGGGACGATCGCTGGTACGAGGTGAACGTCCCCAAGGCGGATGCCCTGTACGACGCCCATCTAGACGAACTTCAACGAAAGGAGCGCGACAAATGAAGCCTTGGAAGCAAATCCGAGACGAGATTTTCACGCCCAAGGAGCAAGCGATGCACGACGCGGAGGCGAAGCGCATCATTGCCGAGTTGCCGCTGGCACAGCTCCGAAAGGCCCGTGAAGTGACCCAGAAGCAGATCGCGGCCTTCATGTCCGTCGGCCAGCCTCAGATCACCCGTATCGAGAAGCAGGCGGACATGTACGTGAGCACGCTGCGTCATTACATCGAAGCTATGGGGGGGGAGTTGGAGGTCCGGGCGCGCTTTCCCGAGGGAGAGGTCGTGATCAACCAATTCGATGAGCCGGAACTTGCCGCGACCGATGAGTTTGCCTCGGCCGAGCCTGCCGACTTGACTCACGATCACTAGCCAACAATGAACACAGGGCGGTGTTTTTTGCGACTTGTGCCTTGATACAAAGTTCGCAAAATGCGAAAATCGAACGGTACCAGATGAACATCATCTCTCGCAGCAGGCTCAACGATTTCGCGTCCACACACCCGGACGCCTAGAAACCACCCGAAGCCTGGTTCAAGCTTGTCTCGCAGGCGTCCTGGAAGCACTTCGTCGACATCCGCCGCACCTTTCCGTCCGCCGATTCGGTGGGCCGCCTCATCGTCATCAACCGCGGTGGCAACAACTTTCGCCTCATCGCCAAGGTCACCTTCAGCGTCGGCGCCACCAGCGCAACGGTCTTTTTCCGCTCGGTCCTGCCCCATGCGGAATATGCTATTGAGGGCCGGAAGCATGATCCTTGGTTCTATCGCGTCTACGATGCGCTCGTCACCCGGTTCGTTCCGCGCCTTCTGCACGACGCGCAGGACTACGAATCCGTGCACCACCCAGTGCTCGAGGTGAGCGGTGTCGAGATGCTCAAGTTCTTGATGGACCAACATGGTTTGAAGCGGAAGGATCTCGTCGAAACCTTCATGACGCCCTCGATTCTATCCGAAGTGCCGTCCGGCAAGCGCGAACTGAACAAGGCGCACACCGAAGGGCTGTCGAGACGCTTTCACGTTTCACCCGCTGTCTTCTTCGGGGCAGATCAAGATCTCGGGCGCATTCAAGCTCCGCTCCAAGAGGCGGAAAGGCGCCATGCAGCACGCGAAACCAAGAAAGGCCTCAAGCAAGAGGGCTAGAAAATGGGACGCCGACAGGCAAATAAGACAAATTTAGTCTGATTTACGTAGTCTATCCGGAAGCCATGTCGCTCGCGCAGGGAGTACGGTGAGAGCGGGCCCGAAGTCGACCCATCGGCCTCGCTCTCGCCGAGGCTCATCGAAGGGGGACGCTGTTGGCGGCTCTGAGCGCAAGGGCCCCCGCCGGCATCTTGATCGCGGCCCGCCGAGCCGCGCCGAACGCTCCCAAGCCCAGCGCATATCCTGAATCGGAACTGGGGCTCGAATGAGGCGCCACTGCTCGAGGAAGGCACCGTTCTCATATGAAACCCATCCACATGGCCGTATTTGCCGCGCTCACAGCTTTCCTCGTGGGCTTGGCGGCCCTAAAATGGCAATTCGCCGGCCCCGCCGCCCCTGGCGCCGTCACGAATATCACAGCGGCGGCGTCCTCCTCGCGGCTGCAGATCGCCCGATTCGGGCACACGAGCGTGGTGATCGGCCCATTCGTGTACGTGATGGGCGGCGTCGACGGCGAGCAACCGACGGACGAAGTGGAACGCGCGCCGATCCTTCCGGACGGCCGACTGGGCGACTTCTCCAGTGTGGCTGGATTGCGCCTCGCGCAGGCCCGTTCCGGCCATGCGAGCGTCAAGATTGGCGATCGGCTCTATGTCCTCGGCGGCTTCGACGGAGGCGGCTTCCTCGGTACCGTCGAACAGGCGCCCATCCGCTCGGACGGCAGCCTCGGCGCATTCGCGCCGGTGACGGGCACCGGGCTCGTCACGCCGCGCGCCATGCCGGCGACCGCCGTGCTCGGCCATTATCTCTACGTGATTGGCGGCCATGGCCGGGCCGGCATCTTAGGCAACGCCGAACGCGCGGCGATTGGTCCGGATGGCGGCCTGGGAACGTTCGCACCCGTTCCCGGGCTGGCCTTGCGCACTCCGCGCACCTGCGACACCAGCGTCGCGATCGGCAAGAGCCTTCTCGTCATGGGCGGTGTCGATCGACAGGGTCGACTGCTCACCAGCGTGGAGCGCGCGACCCTCGAGCCCCACGGCGGGCTCGGCCCGTTCCACACGCTGAAGGGGGTGGCGTTGCGGATGGGGCGCAGCACACCGTCCAGCCTGGTTGTCGGCTCGTTTCTCTACGTGCTCGGTGGCTCTGACACGACCGGCAAGATGTTCGCCAGCATCGAGCGCGCTCGCGTACGGCCAGACGGTACCGTCGGACCGTTCCTTCCGCTCGCGAAGCAGAAGCTCGCGATCGCCCGTTCAGACCAAACGAACGTGTTGGTCGACGGCGCGATCTACGTGCTGGGCGGTCAAGACGGAGCCTTCCGCCCGCTTACGAGCGTCGAGCATCTCCGCATGAGAGCCCGGGTGTTGCCACGCCTCTGAGCGATGGCAGGTCCCATTCAAAGCATTGAATGGAAGCGAAGGGCATCGGCATGGAATTCCGCTTCAACGTCTAGCCGCTGCGCCGCCGCTCAGCTCGCCAGTTGTCTCAGCCGCGCACGGGCCATCGACAGCCAATCTTTCTGCTCGCGCCGATAGTTGTTATTGGCGCTCCTCATGCGGCGCACCACCTCGGTATAAAGCTCCTTGGCCCGCTCACGCTCTCCTCGCTCCTCGAGGAGCCCCGCCAGCCGCACGCGGGTCTCCTCGTTGATGGGCCCGGAGGTGCGCATCCGGTCGTAGATGGCCAGGGCGCGCGCCCTGTCCCCCGTCTCCTCGGCAATTCGGCCCATCCAGTAGTCCCGTTTCTGGGTCTCATGCGCCGGGGCGATCGCGGCCATCTTGTCGAGCAGCGGCTGAGCCTGGGCATGATTCCCGGCCAGGACGTGCACCCGCGCCAGGTTGAGGTAGATATCGGGATCGTCCCGAAAGACGCCGCTGAGGCAGCTTTCGTAGAGGCGCACCGCCTCGTCGTACTGCTTGCGGCGGACGTAGTATTCCGCCAGTTGCTGGCGGTTCGTCACGGTGTTGGATCGCGCCAGATTCTCTTGCAGACGCCGCAACTCCCGACCGGGAATCACGGCGTCCAACAGTGCAGGAAACGGATTGGAAAGGCGGGTTGGGCTCCGGTACGGCAGCACCTCCGCCAGCAGGTAGATCAGCGCGCCGAGCAACGGGAAGAAGAGGATGATCCAGAGCCAAAAGTAGTTGCGCCCAGTCCGCAAGACGTGAATCGCCGCCAGGATCTGCAGAATGGGCGTCGCAATCCCCACGAGCCACAGCAGCCCTGGAGGCAGAAAGTTCAACAGGGACATCCACGATCTCCTTCGGCGGCCCTTTGACCAGCGCCTTTGTACCATGAATCCGCCCATCGGGTGAACGTTCTGGAACGGTACCCGCGGCGCCCCGCCGCGCAAGATGCCGCAAGGGACGCCGGCAATGGTATAATGGCTTCCCCAGCCGCCCACGCCGTACGAGACTTTGCTTTGCAGGAGGGCCGACATGGCGAACACCGAGCTTCCGATTCTTGATTTCGTCCTGACGAACTACAAGAACTTCAACGCGCGCCAGACGCGCGACGCGCTGATCGCCTACTGGCGGCACATCGAGTCCGGTGGACGTATGTTCTGGGCGGTGGCGGGCGCCATGTCGAGCGCCCAGATGGGCATCACGCTGGCGCCGGCGATCCGCGCGGGGCTGATTCACGGGCTGTCCGTCACCGGCGCCAACCTGGAAGAGTCGCTCTTCCGCCTGGTGGCCCACCACAGCTACAAGGACTTCCCCGATTACCGCTACATGACGAAGCAGGACGACACCAAGATCCTGGAAGACCGCATGCGCCGCGTGACCGACACCTCGATCCCCGAGGACGAGGCCTTCCGCGTGGTCGAGAAGATCATCGTGCCCATGTGGGAGAAGGCCTCGTCGTCCGGTGAGCGCCGCTTCTGGCACCAGTACTTCTACGAGCTGATCCAGGCCGGTCCCGCCGACAAGCACGAGGGCTCGGCCGACGAATGCTGGTTGTTGGCCGCCGCCCAGAAGAACCTGCCCCTGGTCGTGCCCGGCTACGAAGACTCCACCTTCGGCAACATCTTCGCGGGCTACCTGAAGACCGGGGAGGTCCAGGCCAGCATCGCCAAGTCCGGCGTGGAATACATGGCCGACTTCTACGATCGCTACCAGGAGC
>DATNPP010000003.1:0-1879 GCA_036703175.1 Oscillatoriaceae cyanobacterium | reverse complement strand
GCATCGGTGTGGGGTTCGGCGTGGGCATCGGGCTCGGCGCCACCGCGGGCGTTCCGGTCGCTATCGGCGTCGGCAGCGGCGAGGCGCCTTCCGGCAGCAACACGCTGCCCTGGCTCTCCACGGGAAGCGGCAACGGGCTCGCCATCGAAAGCACCGAAGGCGTCGGCATCGGTCTGGGCGTCGGCTTCGGCGTCAGCTTCGCGATCGGCTTGGGGGAATGCTTCACGACGGGCTTGGGCGTGGGCTTCGCCACCGGCTTCGGCGAAGGTTTCGCCGTCGGCTTAGCGGAAGGCTTCGTGGAAGGTTTCGCCACGGGCTTTTTCGTCGCGTGCGGCGTCGGCGTTATGCTCGGCAGCGGACGCGGCGGCAGCGACGGCGGGGCGACGATCGTGCCGATCAGGCTGATCGCGAGCCGGCCGCCGCGAAAATCGAGCCGGTAAGCCCCGTGCAACGGCTTGCGCAGATCCAGCGTCACCACGGTCGCGCCGTCACGGCTCGCCACCACGAAGCGGCTGACCAGGCCGCTGCTGTACGTCAGCGACTCGGCATGCGTCGTCGTCTCGTGCGGCAGCGTCACCGTAAGGCGCGCGGGACGATCCGATTCGACCAGCGACGGCACCGTTCCCGCGGGCAAATCGACCCACAGCGTCTGGCTGGCCGGCTGGTAGCTGGCGGATACGTCGGCGGCGTGAGCCGGGAACGGGGCGAGGAGCGCCAGGGCGAGGGCGGAAAGCAGGATCGTGCGTTTCATAGACTCTTTTCTGCCAGGGGCGTTGCAGCATCACGTCGCGGAAGCTTCAGTGTACTCCAGGCAAGCGTAAAATGCCAGCTTGCTCGGCGTCGAAAGGGCGACCAGAGCGGCTTTCACCATTCCTGTCGATCGCGCAGACGTGGTTTAATGAAGCATGCTCCACATCGTGCTCGTCGAACCCGAGATTCCACCCAACACCGGCAACGTGTCGCGCCTCTGCGTCGGCATCGACGCGACGCTGCACCTCGTCGGCCCGCTGGGCTTCGATATCGGCGATCGCCAGCTCAAACGCGCGGGCCTCGACTACTGGAAGGATTTGAGGCTCGAGCGCCACGACAGCCTTGAGGCGATGTTCGCGCGCTATCCGCAGGCGCGCTGCGTCTACACGAGCTCGAGTGCGGACAGGCTCTACACCGAGCACCGTTACGCGCGCGAAGACTTCTTGATCTTCGGCAAGGAGACGCAAGGGCTGCCGCGCGAGCTGCTGGCGCGCGTCGCGGATCAGACGGTGCGCATTCCGCACTGGGGTCCCGTGAGAAGCTTGAACCTTTCGAACGCCGTCGCCGTCGTGGCTTATGAAGCCATGCGCCAACTGCGCGAACGGGACGAGGTGCCGCCGCCGATTCCGAGGCTTCCGGACACGCCTTGATCCGCATACCACGGGTATAAGGACAACGAGAGTCGGCATGCGGCCGAACCTCCCCCCTCTTTCCGGAAAGGCTTGGAATGAGCCGCCCGCGCTCGCTTCTCAAAGCGCTCGTCACCTGGTTCGCGATCGCCCTCGCCGTCCCCGCTCCCGCGACGGCTGCGACGCCGTCGCTGGGCGATCTCCAGCAACACGACACGATCGTCAATGTGACCTACACCCAGCCGCTGTACCACCTGGACGTCTACGGATTGATCCAGGCCTCGCCCGACGAGGTGTGGCAGGCGATCACGTGCTATGACCACTACGACCAGTTTCTGCCGCTCGTGACGAAGAGCCGTTTGCGCAAGCGCGACGGCAACGTCGCCTACCAGTACGTGCGCATGAATCCGCCGTGGCCCTTTCACGTTCAGTGGATGGTGAACGCCAATCAGGAGAACAAGGCCACGGGCAGCTTGAACTTCAGCGAGGCCTCGGGCAAC
>DATNPP010000588.1:0-2815 GCA_036703175.1 Oscillatoriaceae cyanobacterium | reverse complement strand
CGTCCGGTTGGCAGCAGCCGCCGATTCTTTACACGCCGGCGCCGCTCCCGACGCCGGAACCGACCGTACCCACGCCGAAGCCCGCGCCGAGCGCCACGCCGCGGCCGCTGGTGCTCGCGCCGGCGTCGCCTGCGCCGAAGGCCGTACCGGCTTCCGCGGCGTCGCCGATTGCCACAATCGCCCTTGGAGCTTGGGCGGCGGATGGCCTCTCCAGCTTGAGGACGCCTCCCATCTCGTTGGCAGGTGAAGGCGCAGTCAATCTCGGTGCGTTCGAGTTACGAGGCGATGCCGTAACCATTTCTGCACCCCATGCGCCCGGCGTCATGGCCGGCTCGCAAACAAACGGAATCAATGGCTTCGATGCCCCGCTCGTGGATCTCACCTTGGGCTCTCACGTTGGTCCAAACAGCACGGCGTTCATCGGCTACCGTGGCTTTCCGCTCGGTGGAATACAATACGGAGTTCTCGGCGTTTCGGTCGGCCATACGCTGGGCGTGCCGTGGCTCGACCTCGATGCCCGGCTTGACGCAGGGTTGAGTGGCGCGGGGCAAACGACCTACAACGGGCAAGCCACGTTGAATCTCCGTGCGGGCCACGTGCTTCTCGCGCTGGGCTATCGCCATTTGATCTTCGCCGATTCACTGAGCAGCGAGATCGTGAGCGGCCCCACGCTGCAATTGGGTCTAGGCTTCTAGCACGGTATAATCGGCCATCATAGCGAGCAGCCGTTGGCTGCTGATGGAGGACGTTGCCTTGAACCTGAACCGCGACACCGAATTCACCTGGCTCGGCCAGTCCTGCTTCCGCGTGAAGACGCCGGGAGGCAAGACGCTGCTGATCGATCCCTGGGTCAACGGCAACCCCGCGACGCCCGAGGGCCTCAAGCACCAGAGCGGCATCGACGCAATGCTGATCACCCACGGCCACTTCGACCACATCCACGACGCCGTGCCGATCGCCAAGGAGACCGGCTGCCAGGTCGTCGGCATCTTCGAGATCGCCGAGTGGCTGAAGCGCAAGGGCGTCCAGAACGTCACGGACATGAACAAGGGCGGCACCGTCGAGCTGGCCGGCGTCAAGGTCACGATGGTGCACGCGGACCACTCCTGCGGCATCACCGAGGACGACGGTTCGATCGTCTACGGCGGCACCGCGGCGGGCTACGTCGTCGAGCTCGAGAACGGCTTCAAGTTCTATCACGCGGGCGACACGAACGTCTTTTTAGACATGGGCCTGATTCGCGAGCTCTACGCGCCGGACCTGGCCCTGTTGCCCATCGGCGGGCACTACGTCATGAGCCCCTACGAGGCCGCCAAGGCGGTCGAGTTGCTCGGCGTGAAGCAAGTCGTGCCGATGCACTACGGCACCTTCCCGATTCTCAAGGGCACGCCGGAGGACTTGCAGCAGCGCGTCGAGAAGTTCGGCTGCAAGGTGCTCGCCATCAAGCCGGGCGAGACGCTTCGCTGACGAATACGTAGAAACTACGAGGCCCCGGAGCGGCACGGCGTGATAAGATCACCCCATGAACCGCTCCCCCTCGTTGTGGCGGCGGCTGTGGTTCAGCCTCCCGCTCGCCTACAAGCTCGTCATCTTCGGCCTGAGCGTGGTCATCACGGCCACGCTCGCCGTGCTGGTGGTGACGTACATGAGCGCCGGCGACAGCCTCAAGCTGCAACTCGAGCGCCAGGTCAGCCGAGACCTCAACGTCTTCGAAGCCTGGTACCGGACGCGCTTCGAGGAGATGCAGCTGACGTCGATCAGCCTGGTGCGCCACGACGAGTTGCATGAGGCCGTCGCCACCGGCCGCTTCGCGGACGCCGCACCGCTGCTCACGGCCGAAGTGCGCCGCCTTCACGTCGACTTCGCCTTGCTGGTGGACCGGCATCTGCGCGTCGTGGGGCTGGTGGCGGGTGGTCGCGACGCCCCGACGCCGCAGACCCCCATGCACTTCGATCCGCATGGGCTGTTGAGCACCGCGCTCTCGCGCAACGAACCGATCATCGCCACCGAAGCCTGGCAGCCGGCCATCGGCACGCCCTGGCCCGCGGACCTCGACAGGAGCGGGCTGGAGCGCGTCGTCGCGACGCCCGTCGGAACCCCGCCCGAAGGCGTGCTGCTGCTCGGCGAGCGCCTCGGCACGAACACCCCGCTGCCGGGACAAATCACGGCCATGATCGGCGGCTCGCTCGCCATTCTGGACGACCAGCGCGTGTTGGCCTCGTCCGGGTTCCCGCAGGACAAGGCGCCGCAGTTCTCGAACCAGACATGGGCCTGGGTCGGCCAGGGGCGAGACTTCTTCGAGGAGCGCCGTATCGGCGGAAAGGACTTCGTGCTGGCCTTCCGGCCGATCGTCGATCATGAGGACCATCCCGTCGGCGCCGTCGTGCGCGGTTTCTCGGAGAGCCTCATCGGCGAGACGCTCAGCCGCTACGCCGGCGGCATCTCCATGCTCGCTTCCGCGACGATTCTGGGCTCGCTGTTGGCCTTCTTCTGGCTCACGCGCCGGCTGCTCTTTCCGTTGCATCGCCTCGCCGCCATCAGCGCGAGCCTGGCCGCGGGCGACTTGGTGCCCGTCACGCCGCGCATGCCCGCCAACGACGAGCTCGGCCGACTCGAGAAGGGCGTCGCCAGCCTGGCGGACCGCCTCATGCAGAGCCGTGAGGAGTTGGCCGAGGCGGCCGTGAAGCTCGAGGTCGAGGCGGCCCTATTGGCCGAGCGCAACGCGCAGCTCGCCGAATTGAACCACGAGAACGCGCGGCTGCTCGACGTCCTGCGCGACCACGATCGCCTGCGCGGCCAGCTGATCGAGAAAATC
>DATNPP010000586.1:0-3117 GCA_036703175.1 Oscillatoriaceae cyanobacterium | reverse complement strand
GTTGCAGGCACGCATGCGCGAGCTGCGCGCGCTGCTTCAGCGGCACGGATACGATTTCGTGTTGGAGCGCCCGACGCTGTTGGGCTTCGAGACGGCCGAAGCCATGCGGAATTTCCGGGAGCAGGCGATCGCCCACGGCGTGCCCGAGCCGCTCTTCACCGCCGAAGCTCCCACGCGCGCCGAAAGCCTGCGCATCCGCACGTTGGGTGCGTTTCGCGTCACGCGCGGGCAAACGCCGCTCAGCGATCGCGACTTCGGCCGCGAGAAAGCCCGCCAATTGCTGCATGTCCTCGCGGCCCATTCGGGCGAATGGCTTCCGAAGACGCGACTGATCGACTTGTTGTGGCCGGAAGCCGACCCCGACAGCGCCGACGGGACTTTCCGCGTGGCGCTGAACGCCTTGCAGAAGGCGCTGGAGCCCGATCGCCCGAGCGGCAAGCCGGGGCGGTACGTGCTCAAACAGGGGACGAGCTATCGCCTCTCCGAAGACGCCTGGCTGGACGCGCGCGAATTCGAGCGATTGCTCGCGGCGGCGGACGCCTTCGAGGACGAGGCGGCGATTCCGCTCTACCGCGAGGCGCTCACGCTGTGCGAGGGGCCCTTTCTCGCCGAGTTTCCGCAATACGACGCCTGGTGCGATCGCGAGCGCGAGCGACTGGCCGCGTTGTATCGCGAGGGCGCCTGCCGCCTCGCGCGGCTGCTGGTGGACCGCGGCGACGCCGAGGCCGCGAGTTGGGCCGAGCGCGTGCTGGAGCGCGAGCCGTGCGCCGAGGAAGCGGCCAGGGCGCTCATGACCGCGCAGGCGCACGCGGGCGATCGCGCGCAGGCCATCCGCACGTACGATCGCCTGGTGGTGGCGCTCGACGAGGAGCTCGACGTCGATCCGATGCCCGAAACCCAACAACTGTACGAACGCCTCGTGAATCTGGACGGCGGAGCTGTAACGTCGCTGTAACGGCCGGGCGATAGTCTGCTCTCGACCTAGAGAGGAGGCCACCCATGCCGTTCGGAGATTGGCTCAAGCGTTGGGCGATGTACACCCCCGAGAAGACCGCCGTGGTCGAAGAAGCCACGGGCCGTCGCGTGTCCTACCGCACGCTCAACGAGCGCGCCGACCGCCTCGCGTGGGTGCTGCGCCGTCAGTATGGTATCGGCAAGGGCGATCGCGTCGCCGTGCTGGCGCACAACTGCCTCGAGACGCTCGATCTCTTCTTCGCGACCGGCAAGCTGGGTGCCATTCTGGTGCCGCTGAACTTCCGATTGGTGCCCGCCGAGCTGCGCGTGATTCTCGCGGACAGCGGCGCGCGCGTGCTTTTCGTCGACGACACCTTCGCCGCGAGCGCGCCCGAGCTGGGCGCCGAGACGGTGCAGCGCCTGGGCGCGCCTTACGAGGCGCTGCTGGCCGAGGCCCCCGAGACGCCGCCGACGCCCGCCGAGGTGGCCCTCGACGATCCGCATCTGATTCTCTACACCTCGGGCACGACCGGTCGCTCGAAGGGCGCCGTCCTCACGCACGGCACGATCACCTGGAACGCGATCAACACGCAGGTGGGCTGGGATCTGCGCCACGACGACGTCACGCTGACGCACACGCCCTTCTTTCACACCGGCGGCTTCAACGTGCTCACCACGCCTCTGCTGCATCGCGGCGGCACGGTGGTGCTGATGCGCCAGTTCGACGCCGCGCGCTCGCTGGACCTCATCGAGCTGGAGCGCTGCACGGTCGTCTTCGCCGTGCCGACGATGTTCCAGATGATGCTCGAATCGCCCAACTTCGCGGCGCGCGACCTGAGCTCGGTGCGCTTCTTCATCAGCGGCGGCGCGCCTTGTCCGGTGTCGCTGATCGAGGCCTACGCGCAGCGCGGCTTGACCTTCAAGCAGGGCTACGGCCTCACCGAAGCGGGCCCGAACTGTTTCACGCTCGACGCGCGCGACGCCGTGCGCAAGGCGGGCTCGGTGGGCTTTCCGAACATGCACGTCGAGGTCCGCGTGCTGGACGACGACGGCCGTGACGTGGCGCCGGGCGAAGTGGGCGAGCTCGTGATCCGCGGGCCGCACGTGTTTCCGGGCTACTGGAACAATCCCGAGGCGACGGCCCAGGCGCTTCGCGACGGCTGGCTGCATACCGGCGATCTGGTGCGGCGCGACGAGGAAGGCTACACCTTCATCGTCGATCGCAAGAAGGACATGATCATCTCGGGCGGCGAGAACATCTATCCGGCCGAGATCGAGCAGCATTTGCACGCGCATCCGGCGATCGCCGAGGCGGCCGTCATCGGCGTGCCGCATGCCAAGTGGGGCGAGGTCGGCAAGGCGATCGTGGCGCTGCGCGAGGGGACTTCGCTCGACGAGGCCGAGGTGCTCGCGTACCTGTCCGAGCGGCTCGCGCGCTACAAGCTGCCCAAGAGCGTGGCGTTCGTCGGCGCGTTGCCGCGCAACGCCTCGGGCAAGGTGCTCAAGGCCATGTTGCGGGAACGCGACGCGTCGGTTTCCATGCATTAGTCGAGGAGGCCCGAAGCGGAAATCGGGCCCAGTCAGGAGTATTCATGCGAGTTCAGGATAAGGTCGTCCTCATCACCGGCGCCGGTCGCGGCATCGGGCGCGCCACGGCGGAGTTGCTGGCGCGCGAGGGGGCGCGGGTGGTGGTGTGCGATCGCGACGCGGCGGCCGCCGAGGAGGTCGCGCAGGCGATCGGCAAGTCCGGCGGCACGGCCGTCGCCGAGGCGGCGGACGTGACGGCGCGCGAGGCGATCGAGGCGATGGTCGCGCGGGTGCTCGAGCGCTTCGGGCGCATCGACGTGCTGGTGAACAACGCGGGGATCACGCAGGACGCGACGCTCGCGAAGATGAGCGAGGCGCAGTTCGATCGCGTGATCGACGTGAACCTCAAGGGCGTCTTTCACTGCACACAGGCGGTATTGCCGGCCATGGTGGCGCAGGGCAAGGGCAAGCTGATCAACGCGAGCTCGGTGGTCGGCGTGTACGGCAACTTCGGCCAGACCAACTACGCGGCGACGAAAGCCGGCGTGATTGGCATGACGAAGACCTGGGCCAAGGAGCTGGGCCGTAAGGGCATCACGGCGAACGCGGTGGCGCCGGGGTTCATTCTGACGGACA
>DATNPP010000585.1:0-17848 GCA_036703175.1 Oscillatoriaceae cyanobacterium | reverse complement strand
GGCACGCGCTTGGAGGGAATCTTCATGGCCGTGCCGGTGCGCGGATTGCGTCCTTCGCGGGCGGCGCGCTCGCGCACCTGGAACGTGCCGAAACCGACCAGGCTCACCTTGTCGTCGTGCTCCAGCGTCTCCCCGATCGTCTCGAGCAACGCATTGAGCAACTCCTCGCTCGAACGCTTGGACAGGTTCGTACGCGACGCGACCGTCGAGACCAGCTCATCTTTGTTCATCGCCTTCCTCCTTCGGGATCCTCAGTTTTGTACTATCACGGCGGCAGAGCGCGTGTCGACAGAGAAAAGAGGCTTTCCGGGCCCCGAGAATGCGCGCGACGCGCGTCGTGAAAAGCCCGCCGGCCGGGTATAATCGCACTGCCCGGGCGGGTCCCGGCGTTATCTCCCCCGCGGATGCGGTATAGTGCACTTGCCCATGAGGGCCGCATGCTCGTAAGGAGGCCTCGTTGAAGAAGTTGATGCTCGGCCTGATCGGCGGCTGGTTGCTCGTCGCGGGGATGGCGACCAGCGCGCACGCCTACGTGCCCCAGGTGCTGCGGGTCGGCTTCGTGCCGTCCGAGAACCTGCAGACGATCCTGAGCAAGACGCATCCGATCATCGACGCGCTGCACAAGGCCTTGCACATGCAGGTGGTGCCCTTCGTCGCGACCGACTACACCGGCGTGATCGAGGCCATGCGCGCGAACAAGCTGGACGTGGCCTTCTTCGCGCCGGGCGCCTACGTGCTCGCCGAGCAAAAAGCCGGCGCGCGGGCGATTCTCAAGGCGGTGCGCAACAACAAGCCCTTCTTCTACGCGGCGATCATCACGCACCGCGGCTCGGGCATCAAGAAGCTCACGGATCTCAAGGGCAAGACCTTCGCCTTCGTCGATCCCGCCTCGACCTCGGGCGGCATCTACCCGCGCGTCATGCTGATGAACGCGGGCCTCAATCCGGATCACGACTTCGCGCGCGTGATCTACGCCGGCGGCCACGACGCGGCGGTGCTCGCCGTGCTCAACAAGAAGGTGGACGCGGCGGCGACTTTCTCGGACGACAGCAAGGGCGTCGACTCGGCCTGGACCCAGTTCCTCAAGCCGAACGAGGCCAAGGAGATCGTGCCGATCGCCTACTCGCGCCCGATTCCCTCGGACAGCATCGCCGTGAACGGCAAGCTGGACGCGGGCCTCGTCACGAAGATCAAGCAGGTCTTTCTGAACATGAGCCACACGCCCGCGGGGCAAAAGCAACTGTTCGACCTCTACCGCATCCAGGCGTTCGCCGAGGCGACCCCGGACGATTTCGACTCGGTGCGCGAGGCCTTCAAGAAGGTCGGATGGAGTGTGAAGTGAGCACCCGTGCTCCCCTGTTACAGATTGAAGGCCTGAAAAAGTCCTACGGCCCGTCCCGCGTCCTCGACGACGTCACCCTCAACATCGAGCGCGGCGACTTCACGGCCATTCTGGGCCTCTCCGGCGCGGGCAAGTCGACCTTCCTGCGCTGCCTCAACCGGTTGATCGAGCCGAGCGGCGGCCGCATTCTCGCGCCGGGCAAGCTCTTCCTCGGTCCCGATGCGCCCGAGCAGGTGGACATCGCGCGCCTTTCCGAGCGCGAGCTGCGTTTGTGGCGCCGCAAGGTCGGCATGATCTTCCAGCAGTTCAATCTGGTGCGCCGCTTGACCGTGCTCGACAACGTGCTGTCGGGCGGATTGGGTTATCAGCCGGTGTTCTGGAGCTCGATGCGGCGCTTCTCGAACGAGGACCGTGAGCGGGCGATGCGCAACCTCGATCGCGTCGGGCTGCTGGAGCACGCGTACAAGCGCGCGGACACGCTCTCGGGTGGCCAGCAGCAGCGCGTGGCGATCGCCCGCGCGCTCATGCAGCAGCCGACGGTGATTCTGGCCGACGAGCCGGTCGCCTCGCTCGACCCCAAGCTTTCGGCGCAGATCCTCGACATTCTGAAGCGTGTGGCGCGCGAGGACGGCATCGCCGTGCTGGTGAGCCTGCACGTGCTCGAGCTCGCCAGGACCTACGCGGATCGGGTGATCGGATTCCAGGGCGGCCGCGTCATCTTCGACGGCACGCCCGAGCAGCTCGATGCGGCCGCGGTCGATCGCGTGTACGAGCGCGAAGACACCCCTGTCGGGGTCTAGCGAGGAGCCCCCATGTCGCAAACTCCCACGGCTTCCGTGACCGCCACCGCGACGGTGCCGCCGATCACGCCGCCTGCGCCCCCTAAAAAGGGCATCGGGCGCTACGTGGCGGCGATCGTGCTGGTGTTGTTGCTGGCCTGGGCCTTCTCCGGTGTGCAGGCGAACGTGCCGGATCTGGTCTCCGGGGCGCCGCAGATGATGGACACCCTCTCGCGCATGTTGCCGCCGGATACGACGCTGGTGACCAACAAGAGCAATTACGACCTGCCCAAGGACATGAGCCTGCCGCAGTTGTTGTTGCCGCTGCACGTGAAACCGGATCTCGCGCAAGAGCGCAGCGAGTGGTGGAACAACTCCTTTCCGCAGACGGTCCTCGGGGCCGTGCTGCAGACGATCCAGATGGCCCTCGCCGGCACGTTCTTGTCGTTGTTGATCGCGTTTCCGCTCTCGTTCTTCGCGGCGCGCAACACCAGTCCGCATCCGGCGGTGTATCACACCGTGAAGCTCGCGATCAACTTCTTCCGCACGATTCCGGACTTCGCGGTCGGCCTGGTGCTGATCGCGGCCGTCGGGCTCGGGGCGTTTCCGGGCACCTTGGCGCTCGCGTTTCACACCACGACGGTGCTCACCAAGCTCTTCGCCGAGAGCATCGAGGACATCGACGAGGGGGTCGTCGAGGCGCTCAAGGCCACCGGTGCGCGGCGCATGCAGGTGCTGGCCTACGCGGTGGTGCCGCAGGTGATGCCCTCGTTCATTTCGTTCCTGCTGTACCGTTTCGAGACGAACATTCGCGCGGCGGCCGTGCTGGGCTTGATCGGCGCCGGCGGCATCGGCTTCATCATGATGACGGACTTCCGCATGTTCCAGTATCCGCAGGCCGCGATGACCGTGCTGGTGCTGATCGTGCTCGTGATGGTCGTGGATTACATGAGCGCGCGCCTGCGGCTTCTGGTCACCTAGGTCCTGCGCCAAGAAACGCGCCCGGTGCCATCGGCACCGGGCGCGTCAGCTAGAAGGAGAATCGGGTCACTTGGGGCGCACCACCAGCCGACCCGGGCTGAGGGTGAGGATAAAGTCTTTCGCGCCGCTGGCCGCGAGCATCGCCTTCGGCAGCATGAAGCCGTCCGGGTTCACCGAGGCGAAGAAGGCGTCCGCCAGATCGGGGTCGTAGGGCAGCACCTCGATCGCGTCGCCGCGCTGGACGATCGCCACCTGCGTGTTGCCGCCGCGAAGCAGATCGGCCTTCTTGACCAGGCCCGCGCCGATGCGCATGCGGCCCGAGGCGTCCACGCGGCGCTCGATCACCTGGGTGTCTTCCTCGGCCGGCGCCGCCTTGGGGGCGGGCGTGGCTACGGGCGCCGGCGTCGGCTCGGCCTTGGCGGCCGGCACGGGCGTGGGCGTGGGGGCCGCTTCGTGCTTCGGCGCGGCCTGCGCCGGCATCGTGACGGTCACGGGCTTTTGCGGCGGCAGCGTGCCGGGCTTGAGCGAGAGGTAGCCCTGCGCTTCGAGGGCGCCCAGCGTGCCGCGCACCTGGGCGCGCACGATCTCCTTGGCGCCGTCGCTCAAACCGGCATAGGGCTTGAGCCAGGGGTGCGTCTTGAAGTCCGGATTGAGGCGCGGGCCGAAGATCCAGCCTTGCTTCGCCATCGCGACGAACCATGCCTGGTGCGACGCTTCTGCGATCTTTTCGAGATCCATGCTTGTTCCTTCGCCTGTCTAGGTAGGGGTGGGCCCATTCTAGAGGCTGATTTCAGCCCGGCGCATGGACGCTGATCACGATTGTCATAAAAAATCGTGGATCTTTTCGCGTTTCGGCTACTCGTGCAGGCCCAAGCGCGCGAGGATCTTCGTCGCGCTGGCCGGATGCCAGTGGCCTGCGGTATCGCGCGCCGCGATCACCATGGGAATCTTCTTGGTGCGCGTGCCCTCGTCCGCCAGCAGCACGGCGTCGTACTGGCCGGCCGGGATCAGAAACTGCGAGGCGACGTAGACCGGCGCGTCGTAGGTGCCGATGCCGCCGACGAGGCCGTCCTGGGTGATCGTCGTCTTGAGTTGCTGCAAGCGCACGCCCGGTAAGGTTCCTTGTAGCACGGCCTGCTCGTGATCATGCACCGTCGAGCGCGCGTAGACCTCGAAGCCGGCCAAGCCGCCGAGGCTAAGCACCGCGATGAGCACGAGGGCGAGGCGGGTGCGCCAGGGATTGGGGCGCGGGGTGTCGAGCGGGGTGGCCATGGGCGTCTCCTGGAATCGTGGAATGCTCCATTGTAGCGAAAGCCGCGCCCGATCGCCATGATCGGGCGCGAAGACATGCGAATGGGGGACCGTCGCCCGCGAATCCTGACGATCGCGGTCGTTTGCGGTAGAATAGCTAACAGGAGCCATGCTCCGTCACCCCACGCGGTGAAGTGCGCGGAAATATCCGACGCGTCGCCAGGAAAGGATGAATCAACGTGACCACGCGATCCGAGGCCGCCTCGCAGGCCGCAACCAAAAAGACCGAGACTTTCCAGGCCCCGCCGCTCACGCCCGAGCTCAAGAAGTCCATCCACGACGTGATGGTGAAGAGCCGCGTGACGGCCGAGGTCACCATCAAGATGAACCGGGCCGGCCAGGGCTTCTTCTGGATCGGCGGCCCCGGTGAGGAAGGCTTCGGCGTGCCTTTGGGCTTTCAGGTCAAAAAGGGCGAGGGCCTCGATTACGACTACTTGCACTTCCACTATCGCTCGGATCCGATCGTCTACGCGATGGGCGCCGATCCGATCGACACGATCCGCCAGATGCGCGGCGCGCAGACCGACCCGTATTCGGGCGGCCGCAATTTCGTGAACCACTTCGCGATCAAGAAGTGGAACATCGTGCCCGTCACGCCCACGATCGAGACGCAGTACTCGGTGGCGCCCGGCACCGCCTGGATGCAGAAGCGCCACGGCGGCACGGGCCTCACGATCGTCAACGGCGGCGACGCCGGCGCGGCCGAGGGCGATTTCTACACCTGCCTCAACTGGGCCTCGATCCCCGGCCGCGAGCTGCCGATGCTGATCATCATCAATCACAACGGCTACGGCATCAGCACGCCGGCCGAGACGATGCAGAACTCGCCCAATCTGGCCCAGCGCGCCGAGCCCTTCGGCATTCCCTGGGCGCTGGTGGACGGCAACGACGTCCTCGCCAGCTGGGAGGCGATCGCCAAGGCGATGCACTACATCCGCACCGAGCGCAAGCCTTTCTGCCTGCAGGCCAACGTCAGCCGCCTGCACGGCCACAGCTCGGCCTCGGGCGCGAACCGCGTCACCAACGAGGCGGATCCGATCGACCGCTTCGAGGCGCATCTCGTCGAGCAGGGATTGATGACCCGCGCCGAGATCGACGCCGTGTGGGACCACTGGCGTAGCTACACCCGCGATGCCCTCAAGCAGGTCCTCGCCGAGCCGCTCGCGAGCGACTGGGATCGCTTCATCTTCGCTCCGGAGGAAAACTAAATGGCCAACCTCGCACAAGCCATTCGCATGGCCCTGCACTACGGCGAGGAGCACCTCGGCGTGACGGACGTCTTCGGCGAAGACGTCGGGCCCCCGCTGGGCGGCGTTTTCACCGTCTCGATGGGCCTCAAGACCGCCTACAACTCCCCGCTCGACGAGCGCGGCATCGTGGGCCAGGCCCTGGGCATCGCCTACGCCGGCGGCAAGCCGGTCGCTGAGATCCAGTTCTCGGACTACATCTTCAACGCGATCGACCTGCTCAAGCTCTGCGGCAACGCGTACTGGTCCAGCTACGGCGAGTACAACGTGCCGATGGTGCTCATGACGCCCAACGGCGCCGGCATTCATGGCTCGATTTACCACTCGCACTCCTTCGAGAGCATGGCGACCCACATTCCGGGCTGGAAGATCGTGACGCCCTCGAACGCGAAGGATGCCTACGGTCTCATGATCTCGGCGATCAAGGACCCGAACCCGGTGATGTACCTGATTCCCAAGGCGCTCATGCGCGCCGTGGGCGAGGAGCTGATTCCGGGCGAGCCCGAGGACGCGAGCGAGCTCAAGGCGCGCATCGATGCGCCGCTGGGCGATCGCAGCGCCTGGAAGCCCCGCTGGCCCGAGAACCTCACGGACTACAGCGTGCCGCTGGGCAAGGCCAAGCTGGTGCGCGAGGGCAAGCGCGCGACGGTGATCTCGTACGCCCGCGACCTGTTGATGGCCGTCAAGGCCGCCGACGAGCTCGCCGACGAAGGCCTCACCTTCGACGTGATCGATCTGCGCACGCTCTACCCGCTCGACATGGACACGATCACGGCGTCGGTCGAGAAGACCGGCCGGGTGCTCGTGATCAACGAGGACACCGAGATCACCAACTACGGCGAGCACGTGGTGCGCAAGATCGTCGACGCCTGCTTCTACCACCTCGAAGCGCCGCCGACCCTTCTCGCGGGCAAGGACGTTCCCGGCATCGGCATCTCGCCGGTGCTCGAGGAGCTGTCCGTGCCGCAGCCGGACGACATCAAGGCCGCGATGCGCAAGATCGCGACCGAGGTCTAGACCTCCGACTCGAAACGGGCCGCTCCAGCACGGAGCGGCCCGTTTTGCTTATGATTGCCCAAAGCGATCGCGATGCCCATGGAACACTCGCTTCTGGTAAGATGACCCCATTGCAGCGCAGCCACGCGCGCCTAAGGAGAACTTGCATGCCATCGATCGAAACCACTCCCGAAGCCCTGTCGGCCATGTACACCAAGATGGCCGAGAACGTCGGCATCGTCCGCGGCCGTCTGAACCGCCCGCTGACCCTCGCCGAGAAGATTCTCTTCGGCCACCTCGACCAGCCCGCCCAGCAGGAGCTCGAGCCCGGCAAGGCGTATATGCACCTGCGTCCGGATCGCGTGATCATGCAGGACGCGACGGCGCAGATGGCCATTTTGCAGTTCATGCAGGCCGGCATTCCGCAGGTGGCGGTGCCCGCGACGGTGCACTGCGATCACCTGATTCAGGCCTACAAGGGCTCCGAGAAGGACACCGAGACCGCCGAAGTCACCAACCGCGAGGTCTACGAGTTCCTCAGCAGCGCGAGCGCGAAGTACGGCATCGGCTTCTGGGGCCCCGGCTCGGGCATCATCCACCAGGTGGCGCTCGAGAACTACGCCGTGCCCGGCGGATTGATGATCGGGTCGGACTCGCACACGCCCAACGCGGGCGGCCTCGGCATGTGCGCGATCGGCGTCGGCGGCGCGGACACGGTCGACGTGATGGCCGGCTTCCCGTGGGAGCTGCTGCAGCCCAAATTGATCGCCGTCGTGCTGAAAGGCGAGCTGAACGGCTGGGCGGCGCCCAAGGACATCATTTTGTGGGTCGCGGGTCAGCTGACGGTCAAGGGCGGCACCAACGCGATCGTCGAGTACATCGGGCCCGGCGCGCGCACGCTGTCGGCGACCGGCAAGGCCACGATCTGCAACATGGGCGCCGAGATCGGCGCCACCTGCTCGGTGTTTCCGTACGACCAACACATGGCCGAGTATCTGCGCGTCACCGAGCGCGGCAACCTGGTCGACATCATCGAGAAGCACAAGGACCTCGTCACGCCCGACGCCGAGGTCGAGGCCAACCCCGGCAAGTACTACCACCAGGTGCTCGAACTCGACCTCTCGACGCTCGAGCCGCACATCGTCGGCCCGCACTCGCCCGACCTCGCCCGTCCGCTCTCGAAGCTGGCCGCCGACGCGAAGGCGAACGACTACCCGATGCAGCTGACGGCGGCTCTCATCGGCAGCTGCACGAACTCGAGCTACGAGGACATGTACCGCGTGGCCGAGGTGGCCCGTCAGGCGCTGAAGCACGGCGCCAAAGCGACCACCAAGCTCATGATCTCGCCGGGCTCGGAGGCGGTGTACAAGACCGCCGAGCGCGACGGATTGCTCGAGCCGCTGGAGGCGCTGGGCGCGCTGGTGCTCGCGAACGCCTGCGGCCCCTGCATCGGCCAGTGGAAGCGCGACGACGTCCAAAAAGGCACGAAGAACTCGATCGTGAGCAGCTTCAATCGCAACTTCCCGGGCCGCAACGACTCGAACCCCGAGACGTTCTCGTTCATCTCGAGCCCCGAGGTGGTGCTCGCGTTGAGCCTGGTCGGCAGCCTCGGCGTGAACCCGCTGAAGGAAGAGCTGACCGGCGCGAACGGCGAGAAGTACCGCCTCGAGGCGCCGGGCCGCGCGCCCGAGGTGCCCTCGAAGGGCTTCACGGGCCGTTGCTTCGGCTACGTGGCGCCCGCGGCCGATCCTTCGAAGATCGAGGTCAAGGTCGCGTCGGGCTCGGATCGTTTGCAGGTGCTCTCGCCGTTCAGCTCGATGGTGGACAGCGAGTTCGCCAAGATGCCCGTGCTGATCAAGACCAAGGGCAAGACGACGACCGACCACATCTCGCCGGCCGGCCCGTGGCTCAAGTATCGCGGCCACCTCGACAAGATCTCGGACAACATGCTGACGGGCGCCATCAACGCATGGAGCGGCGGTCGCGGCACGACGACGAACATCTTCACGCACGAGAAGGATCTGCCGGTGCCGCAGGTCGCGCGTGACTACAAGGCGCGCGGCAAGCGCTGGGTGATCGTCGGCGACGAGAACTACGGCGAGGGCTCGAGCCGCGAGCACGCCGCGATGAGCCCGCGCTTTTTGGGTTGCGGCGCCGTCATCGCGCGCAGCTTCGCCCGCATTCACGAGACTAACCTCAAGAAGCAGGGCGTGTTGCCGCTGACCTTCGCGAACCCGGCCGATTACGACAAGATCCAGGAGGGCGACCTCATCTCGCTCGAGTACCTGCGCGAGCTGGATCCGGTGCGTTCGGTCAACGCGTTGGTGCAGCATCCGGACGGCTCGACGGACATCATTCCGCTGGTCCACACGCTGAACCTGGAGCAGATCGGCTGGTTCTACGCGGGCGGCGCGCTGAATTTGATGCGTCAACGCGAGGGCAAGGCGCCGGTGGCGCCGGGCAACCGCCAGCCGTAGTTCGATACGAGAAGTCCCCACCCGAGCCGGGTGGGGACTTTTTTATGGCGCCTGTCATCACCATGCATTGCCCTTGGTACTACGAGTTCTGGGCCTCGTACAGCGCCATGAGGGCCTCGAGGCCTTCTTCGGTCGAGACGTCTTCCAGTTTCTGGGCGTCGATCTGCTTCACTTCCAGCTTGGGGCGCGGCGCCTGGTCCCTCGGCGGCGGTGGCGGCGGGGGCGCCGCCTTGACGGCCTCGGCCTGCGCCGCGGCCGTCAGCTTCGGGGCTTCGTAGGCGGGCGGCGGCGGCGGCTGTTGGGGCGCCGGCTGTTGCGGCGCGGCTTGCGGCGGATAGCCTTGCTGTGGCGGGTAGCTGGGCTGCGGTTGCGGCGGATAGCCTTGCTGCTGGGGATAGCCCGGCTGTTGCGGCATTGGCTGCTGACCGAAACCCGGTTGCTGTGGCATCGGTTGGGTCGGGTAACCCGGCTGTTGGGGATAACCCGGTTGTTGTGGCGGATAGCCGGGCTGCGGTTGCGGCGGGTAACCTTGTTGTTGCGGAAAGCCCGGCTGTTGCGGCTGTTGGCCGTAGCCCGGTTGTTGCGGCGGCATCGGCGGCTGGCCGTAGCCTGGTTGTTGCGGCATCGGCGGTTGTTGGCCGAAACCGGGTTGCGGCGGAAATCCGGGCTGCTGGAAACCGGGCTGCGCGAAGCCCGGTGCGCCGCCTTGCAGCGTCTGCAGCACCTGGCTCACGTTCTGGAAGCGTTGATTGAGCGCACCTTCGACCAGGCGCGTGAGCACGTCGTTCAGCAGCGGATGGGGCAACGGCGGCCACTGGAAGCGGTTCTCAGCCGCGCTGAACAGGCCTGCCGGCGCCACGCCCGTGGCGGCCTCGAGGATCGTCACGCCGAGCCCGTAGAGGTCGCTCGCGGGCACCGGCTGGCCGCGAAGCACTTCGGGCGCCGCATAATCCGGCGTGTAGCTGGGAACGCGGTGTGGAAAAGGATTGCCCAGGTTCTTGAGATAGGCGCCGTCGATCAGATAGGCCCGATCCCAGCCCGCGAGCAACACGTTGTCCGGCGTGATGTCGAGATGCAGCAGCGGCGGGAACTGTTGATGCAGCTGTTGCAGCACCTGCAGCACCGCGACGAGCACCTGCAGCGCTTGCTCGGGCGTCAAGCGCGGCTGCTTTTGCAGCAGCGAGCGCAGCGTCTTGCCCTGCACGAACTCCATGATGAAGAAGTGGCGCCCCTCGTGGGCCACGAAGCCCCTGGGGGCCGGAATTCCCGGCACGTTCAGCGTCGAAAGCGTCTGCAGCTCATCCTGGAACTCTTGCTTTTTCTCCGGCGTGGCGCGCAGATCGTCGCGCAGCTCCTTGAGCACCACGTACTGGTTCGTCTGCCGATCCTGCGCCAGAAAGGTGAGCCCGTGCAACGCGCGCGTCGTGAGCAGGCGCGAGACCTGATAGCGATTGCCGACCACGCCGCCGGCGGCCAGCGGGTGTGGCATGCGCGCCCCGCAAACCGCGCAATAGAGACATTGCGGCGGCATATTACGGCCGCAGCGGGCACAACGCAGCATCGAACAGGCGGGTCCTTTCTGCCCTCCTTTTACCCGTCGTCGCGCCATCGCGAACGGCCAAGCCTCACCAATCCGCGCTCGAGCGGGTACAACCTTGGTATGGTACTGATGCTCGCCGTACTGGCCCTGTTTCTGCCGCTGGTGCTCACGCTGGTGGTCTACGACATCCGCTGGATCGTGCTTTCGCTGCGCGCCGGACAGTTTCCGCCCTGGGGCACCTACATGCGCTTGTTCGCCGCGGTGTGCTGCCACGGCGGCGCGTTGATCCTGGTGGCGCACGGCCGCAACTGGCCCGCCAAGACGCTCGATTTCTGGATGCACATGAGCTTCGATCCCGGGCTGACGTTTTACGCGATCGGGCTCTGGGAGCTGTACGGCCGCATACAGAAGCGGGCGTTAGCTGGCCGAGGAAACGGCGGCGCCTCGTAGCGACGGCGCGAGCAGCGGCCAGGCTTGCTTTGGCGTGGGCGCCAGGCCGTGGAAAGCCACGGAGCGGGCGATCACGGTGGTGGCGATCGCCAAAAACACCTCCATCTCCTCGCGCAGCAACGCCTCGTACGAGGCCAGCGCCTCGGCGCCGCCAGGCAGCTCGCCCAGTCGCGCGAGGGCGACCTTCGCCATGGCGTCGAGCTTGTAGGGCTTGATCAGCCAGGACTCGATCGCGCGCGTGATCTCACCGAAAAGCTGATCCGCGAGTGCCGCGCGCGCCCCTTGTTCGCCGTCGCCTTGCCAGCTCGGCTTGTGCACGCGGCTGACCATGCGCTCGAAAATCGTCGCCGAGGGCAGCAGTTCATGCCGCGCCGCGCCGAGGCCCTTGTCCTGCTTGCGAATCGCCTTGAGCGCCTCGAAGCCGACCGCGTGCTTGCGCATGGCCTCGAAGGCGTCCTGCAGCATGTACTGCTGCACGAAGCCGTCGTTCAGCAGCACGGCGGCGGACTCGAACGCCAGCGGCCGCAACTGCTCGGCGAGCGTCTTGGATTGGCTGCTCATCGACACGAGCGTGTCGCGCTCGGCGCCGGGCGGCTGGTTGGCGGCGTACTCGGCGATCGCCTGCGGCATGCCCTTGAGCAGATCGACCGTTTCGACGAGATCGCGCGGCGCGGTGCGCCCCTGCCCCAGGCGGGGATGGGCGAGAATCTGCGCGACGAGCCGCTGCGCCTGAATCTGCGGCGTTTCGGCGATCGTCAGCGCCGCATGGCAGCGGCCGCAATGGGCCGTCGCGAGCTTCGAGCGCAGCACGCGGTTCACCGCGCCGCAGCCGGCGCAGCGCTGATCGACTTTTTCGTCGCCCAACGGCCCCTTGCACTTCGGACAACGGGCCAGGCCCACCTTTTCACGCAGCACGCGCACCTTGATCTGGCACGTGCCGCACGTCTCCACGACATGCGTTTCCATGGTCGTCCCCCCGACGATGGCAAATCCCCCGTCGTGGATATACCCGCCGAACCGAGCGAGCAAACCTCGTATGCCCGTCATAAAGCCGTCTTGTGGAATTCTTGCGCGCTTTCGCATCGTTATAACCCCTCCTTGGCGTGGTACAAGGCCCACGAGCGGTCGCCTCGGGCCGCAAGGAGCCCTGGATGCGACCGGCCGTTCACCGTTTGTTGGCGCTTTCGTTGCTCGCCACCATGAGCGCCTGCACCGCCCAGACGCCCGTCCGGCGCATCGCGACGCCGGCCCCCGACAATCTTCAGACGCGCCGCACCGTCGCGCCGCAATCGAGCGAGACGCCGGCGTCGCCGCTGCCCAGCGTGCCGCCGGATCCGCCGGCGCTGTTGGCCCAGCCCGTCTCGCTCGATCCCGGTTCGAACGGCGGCAAGAACTTCGTCGTGTTGAGCGCCGCGCTCGACACGCCCGTGAACGACTTCTCCGTGAGCGTCGCGAGCGGCACCGCCGATCCGCATGTCGCGCTACGCGCCTGGGAGCGCTCGCAACTGGCGGGGGTCGCGCCGCCGCGCTACGCCACGCAGGCGATCGCGACGCCGCTCGCGGTCGGCGCGCGCCTCTCGTTCTACGTGATCACGAGCTTCGACAGCAACAACTATCAGGATCAGCAGGTCACGGCGCATCTGCAGAAGGTGGGCACGCACTGCTACGTCTTCGTCGACGACGCCGTCGCGCAAAACGCGAGCGATGCCACCGCACTGGCGGCCCGTCTGGACTAGATCGCGAACACGTTCGACCAGACGATCTACCCGACGGACACGCGCTTGTTCGGCAACGAGCCCAATCCGGGCATCGACAACGATTCGCGCGTCTACATCCTGCTCTCGCCGGCGGTCGGCAACTACGGCAAGGACAACACGCTGGGCTACTTCTCCCAGCGCGACGAGTATTTGCCCAGTCAGAGCGGCCCCGAGATGCTGAAGCACAGCAACGCCAAGGAGATGCTCTACATTTCGAGCCACATCGTGGCGACGGGCGCCGACGAGGACTATTTGGGCACGATCGCCCACGAGTTCCAGCACATGATCAACTTCAATCAGAAGGTGCTGCTGGGCGGCAATCGGACCAGCGAGGACCTCTGGATCGACGAGGGCATGGCGATGTACGCGATCGAGGCCAACGGCTACGGCCTCAAGTCCGGCGGCCAGGTGCTCGCGAACCACGTGCGCCGCTTCGAGCAGGCGCCGGAGTCCTATTCGCTGACCAGCTGGGACGACAATCCGGAGGGCATCGGCTACGGCCCGGTGTACCTGTTCATGGTCTATCTGGCCGATCACTTCTCCGAGTCGATCATTCACGACATCGTCACCTCCAAGCAGGAAGGCATCGCGAACATCGACGCGCAGCTGCGCCGGCGCGGCACCACGTTCAACCAGGTGTTTCACGACTGGTGCGTCGCCAATCTACTGGACGGCCGCAGCGAGGACGACGATCCGCGCTACGAATACCAATCGCTCAAGGTGCGCGGCCAGACCGGCCAGACCACGCTCGACGGCTTCGCCGTGACGCCGATGCAGCTGCCCGGCACGCTCGCGTTTCCGTTCCGGCCCTACAGTTTGCGTTTCTACCAGCTGCCGAGCGGACCGATCGCCCCGCGCTTCACGCTCGCGCCGATCATCGGCTCGGGCAGCCTGCCGAGCCTGCAACTGCCGTAGCGCGAAGACGATCTACGGTACGATCTTGCGAATGCGGTGGTTGTTGGTATCGGCGACGTACAGGTTGCCGCTGGCGTCGATCGTGATGCCCTGGGGGTTGCTGAACTCGGACGTGGTCAAAGCGCCGTCCACCGCACCGGCCGTGCCGTTGCCCGCGTAGGTGGTCACCACGCCGCCGGGATTGATCTCGCGAATCACGTTGTTGCCCGAATCGGCGACGAACACGTTCCCCGCGCCGTCCACCGCCAGCGCCGTCGGCGCGCTGAACTCGGCCGATTGGCCGGTTGCGTTGATGTAACCCGGCGTGCCGTCGCCGGCGAGCGTGGTCACGCCGCCGCTCGAGATCTTGCGAACGACGTTGTTGCCGGTGTCCGCGACGTAGACGTTGCCCACGTTGTCGACCGCGACGCCCGTCGGATTGTTGAACTCGGCGGAGAGCGCCGGAGCGTTCACGAGGCCCACGGTGCCGTTGCCCGCGAGGGTGCTGACCGTGCCGCCCGAAATCTTGCGAATGCGGTTGTTGTTGCGGTCGGCGACGTAGAGGTTGCCGGCCGCGTCCAGCGCCAGGCCGACCGGCGCGTTGAACTCGGCCGAGGCGGCCGAGGTGTCGAGAAAGCCCCCCGTGCCGTTGCCGGCGAACAGCGAGGTCGTGCCTCCGGGCGTGATCGCGCGAATACGATGGTTGCTGGTGTCGGCGACGTACACCGTGCCCGAGGTGGTCGCGACGATGCCCATCGGGTAGTTGAAGCGCGCCGCGCCGCCGCTGCCTTCGAGGTAGTCCGGAATCGGCGCGCCGGCCAGGGTGGTCACGTTGCCCGAGGGCGTGATCTCACGGACCGATTGATTGTTCTCGTCCGCGATGTAGACGTTGCCCGCTCCGTCGACGGCGAGGCCGGGCGGGGCCCAGAATTGGGCCTGCGTGCCCTGGCCGTCGCTGTCGCCTGCTGTGCTGCCGGCCAGCGTGCTGACGGCCGCGGGCGGCGTGGGCGTGGGTGACGGCGTCGGCGTGGGCGTCGGCGTGGGGGTCGGCGTGGGTGTGGGCGTTGGCGTGGGCGTGGGAGTCGGCGTGGGCGTCGGCGTGGCGGTGGACGACGCGGTCGGTGTCGGCGTGGGCGTGGGCGTCGCCGTGGACGAGGCTGTCGGTGTGGCCGTGGGCGTCGCGGTGGCGCTCGCGTCCGGGTTCGACGTGTCCGTGGCGTTCGGATCGCTCGTCGCGCCGCTGTCGCTTGGCGTCGACGTGGCAGAGGTGCTCGCTTGGTCGGTCGGGCTGGTGTCCGTGACGGTCCGGGAGGTCGTTCCGGTACGGCTCACGGGCGTGGGCGCGGTCGTCGGCGAAGGCGTGCAGGCCGCCACCGCCACCGCCAGAATCATGACCAATCGGACCGAATAGCGGGTCATGAACGTCACCGTCCTCACTCGAAAATGCTGCGCAACGCACCGAGTACCTTATACCCGGACGCTAGGCAATAGTTTATGTCTCGATCGGCGCCCGCGCGGTGATTGCTTTCACCAGGCGCGCTGTCCAAACACCGGCCGGCTGTGGAATAATGGACTATTCGATCCCCTTCCCGATTGGGAGATTTCATGGAGCCTACCGTGACCACAGCGAACACCCCCCGCCTTCAAGACTTCAAGGTGGCCGATCTGTCCCTCGCCGAGTGGGGCCGCAAGGAAATTGCGCTCGCCGAGCGCGAGATGCCCGGCTTGATGGCCCTGCGCGAGCGCTACGGCGCGACCAAGCCCCTCAAGGGCGCGCGCATCGCCGGCAGCCTGCACATGACGATTCAGACGGCGGTGCTGATCGAGACCTTGATCGCGCTGGGCGCCGAGGTGCGTTGGAGCAGCTGCAACATCTACTCGACCCAGGATCACGCCGCGGCGGCCATGGCCGAGGCCGGCGTGCCCGTCTTCGCCTGGAAGGGCGAGAGCGAGGAAGAGTACTGGTGGTGCATCGAGCAGACGCTGCGCTGGCCGGACGGTCGCGCGATCAACATGATCCTCGACGACGGCGGCGATCTGACGATCGTGGCGCACGAGAAGCATCCCGAGCTGCTCGAGGGCATCAAGGGCATCTCGGAAGAGACCACCACGGGCGTCCATCGCCTGTACCAGATGTTCGAGCGCGGCGCGCTCAAGGTGCCCGCGATCAACGTGAACGACTCGGTCACCAAGAGCAAGTTCGACAACCTCTACGGCTGCCGCGAGTCCCTGGCGGACGGCATCAAGCGCGCCACGGACATCATGGTGGCGGGCAAGGTCGTGGTCGTGGCCGGCTACGGCGACGTGGGCAAGGGCTGCGCCCAGTCCATGCGCGGCTTCGGCGCGCGCGTGCTGGTGACGGAGATCGATCCCATCAACGCGTTGCAGGCGGCGATGGAGGGCTTCCAGGTCGTCACGATGGAAGACGCCGCGCCGCTCGGGGACATCTTCGTCACGACCACGGGCTGCAAAGACATCATTCGCCCCGAGCACATGAAGCAGATGAAGGAAAACACGATTCTCTGCAACATCGGCCACTTCGACTGCGAGATCGACGTGGCGTGGCTCAATCAGAACGCCAAGCGCGATGAGATCAAGCCGCAGGTGGATCGCTACGAGCTGCCCGACGGCCGTCATTTGCTGCTGCTCGCGCAGGGCCGTCTGGTCAACCTCGGCTGCGCGACGGGCCACCCGAGCTTCGTGATGAGCACCAGCTTCACCAATCAGGTGCTGGCGCAGATCACGCTCTGGAACGATCGCTACGCCGTCGGCGTGCACGTGCTGCCGAAGAAGCTCGACGAGGAAGTCGCCCGCTTGCACCTCGACAAGCTGGGCGTGAAGCTCACGAAGCTGACGCCCGAGCAGGCCGCCTACCTGGGCGTGCCGGTCGAGGGCCCCTACAAGCCGGAGCACTACCGCTACTAAGCGGCAAGCCGAATGCCGCGGCCCCTCGTCAGAGGGGCCGCGTTTTTCTTATTGGCCCTGGACGTGCTCGCCGCCCGGCTTCGAGACCTGGCGCAGCACCTCGCCGGAGTCGCGCTTGGTGTCCTGGCGCACGATGTCCGCCATCGCGATCATGCCGACGAGCTTGTTGTCGCGCTCGACGATCGGCAACCGGCGCACCTGATGCTCGGCCATGAGCGCCTCGGCCTCGTCGAGGTCCGTCTCGGGCGTCACCGTCACGAGGTCTTCGGCGGTGTAGATCTCGCCGATTTGCGTGTGCAGCAAATCGCCGCCGCCGGCGACGCCGCGCACCGTGATGTCGCGGTCCGTGACGATGCCCATCAGCTTGCCGTCTTCTTGCACCACGGGCAGCGCGCCGACGTCCTCCTCGCGCATGATCTGCGCGGCTTCGGGCAGGAAAGTCACGGACGTGACGGCCACGACGCGCGGCGTCATCACGTCGCGAACCTTCTTGTTCGCCTTCGCCCGCGTCGCGGTGTGGGCCCGGTGGGACTCGGTATAAACCGCTTTCTTCCTTGCCATCGAGAACCTCCTCTTGTCGCACCCGCTTCCAGTCTAGCCGCCCGGCCGCCGAGCACAAAGAGACGAGTGGGTATTGAAGCGCGTGCGTCCAAGCGGTACCATGACCCGGAAGGAGAGCGCATGCCACACCCGTCGTCGCCCGTTCCAGCCGAGCCCGGCGCCCATGCCGGTGGACGGCTCGAGCGCGTGCATCGTCATCTCGACACGCAGTTTCCTGAGCACCTCGAGCGCATTCGGGCCTTTCTACGCCAGCCGAGCATCAGCGCCGAGAACCTCGGCATGCGCGAGAGCGCCGGCATGGTCAAGGCCATGATCGAGGCCGCCGGCGGCAAGGCCCATCTGGTCGAGACGCGCCGGCATCCGCTGGTCTATGGCGAGATCGACCGCGGCAAGCCGCGTACGCTGCTCATTTACGGCATGTACGACGTGCAGCCGGTCGGCAACCAGTGCTGGCGAGTGCCGCCTTTCGAGGCCGCGCGCATGGACGTGCCCGGCATCGGGGACGCGATCGTCGCGCGCGGCGCGCTCAACTCCAAGGGGCCGCTGGGCGCCTTGATGGAGGCGATTCGTGGCATCGCCGAGGCCGAC